>JAHELM010000039.1 GCA_024644185.1 Rhodospirillales bacterium
GCGGGTCCGCTCGCCGACGCCGGCGAACACCGAATACCCGCCATGCGCCTTGGCGACGTTGTTGATCAGTTCCATGATCAGCACCGTCTTGCCCACGCCGGCGCCGCCGAACAGGCCGATCTTGCCGCCCTTGGCATAGGGCGCCAGCAGGTCGACGACCTTGATGCCGGTGACCAGGATTTCCGCCTCGGTCGACTGGTTGACGAAGTCGGGCGCCTGGCGATGGATCGGCAGGGATTTCTTGGACTTCAACGGGCCGCGCTCGTCCACCGGATTGCCGATCACGTTCATGATGCGGCCCAGCGTTTCCGGGCCGACCGGCACGGTGATCGGGGCCCCGGTATCGGTGACCGCCTGGCCGCGGACCAGACCCTCGGTGGAGTCCATCGCGATCGTGCGGACGGCCGACTGGCCGAGATGCTGCGCGACCTCGAGCACCAGGTTGTTACCCTGGTTGTCGACTTGCAGCGCGTTCAGAATCGCCGGCAATTCACCTTCGAAGCGCACGTCGACGACCGCGCCCATGACCTGGAAGACCGTGCCGACAAGTTTCTTCGCCATCTATATAGCTCCTATTCGCAAATTCGTGGCGCGTGGGACCGGCGCGTCGGTCCTACAGCGCCTCCGCGCCCGAAATGATCTCGATCAGTTCCTTGGTAATCGACGCCTGGCGTGCCCGGTTGTACTGGATGCTCAGGCGGTCGATCATGTCGCCGGCGTTGCGGGTGGCGCTTTCCATCGCGGTCATCCGCGCACCCTGCTCGCTGGCGGCGTTCTCCAGCAGCGCGCGGAACACCTGCACGGAAATGTTCCGTGGCAGCAGCGCGCTGAGAATCTCGACTTCGTCCGGCTCGTATTCATACGGCATGTCGCCCGCCGCGGCCGCGTTCGCTCCGCCGGTCTTCGCCGGCGCGGCAAAGGGGATGAGCTGCTGCTGCGTGACCACCTGGGTCATCGCCGACTGGAACCGGTTGTAGACGACCGTGCAGACGTCGAATTCGCCGGCATCGAACATCCGGGTGATGCGGTCGGCAATTCCGGCGGCGGCCTCGAAGGTCAGCCGCGGCCGGCCGACATCGGTCACCGAATCGACGATGCGGTCGCCGTATTCGCGGCGCAGCAGGTCGCGCGACTTCTTGCCGACGCACAGGATCCTGACCTGCTTGCCATCGGCCAGCAGCGTCCGGATGCGAGCGCGCGCAGCCCGCACGATCGACGAGTTGAAGGCGCCGCACAGCCCGCGGTCGGCGGTGGCGACGACCAGAAGATGCACGTCGTCCCGGCCGGTGCCCGCCAGCAATGCCGGCGCGCCGGGCATCCCGGCGGCGGCCGCGGCCAGCGAGCCGAGCATGCGCTCCATGCGTTCCGCATAGGGACGCGCCGCCTCGGCCTGGTCCTGGGCGCGGCGGAGCTTGGCCGCCGCGACCATCTTCATGGCGGCCGTGATCTTGCGCGTCGACTTGACGCTGGCGATCCTGACCTTGAGATCCTTGAGACTCGGCATGCCGCCCTGTCCCGCCTTTCGTTAATCCGCCGGTTTGCCAGTCCCCTCGCCGATCAGGCGAAGGTCTTGGTGTAGGCCTCGATGAACGCCTTGAGCTTGGCCTCGGTATCCTGCGAGATTTCGCGCGACGTGCGAATCGCCTCGAGGATGTTCTGGCCCTTGGCTCGCACTTCGTCCAGCAGGCCGCGCTCGAACCGGGTGATGTCGCCCAGCTTGATGGCGTCCAGATAGCCGCGCACGCCGGCGAAGATCGATACCACCTGCTCCTCGACCGGGAGCGGGCTGTACTGGTCCTGCTTCAAGACCTCGGTCAGGCGCGCGCCGCGGCTCAGCAGCTTCTGCGTCGACGCGTCGAGGTCGGAGGCGAACTGCGCGAAGGCCGCCATTTCGCGGTACTGCGCCAGCTCCAGCTTGATGCGGCCGGCGACCTGCTTCATCGCCTTGATCTGCGCGGCCGAGCCAACGCGGCTGACCGACAGGCCGACATTGATGGCCGGGCGGACGCCGGCATAGAACAGCTCGGTCTCCAGGAAGATCTGGCCGTCGGTGATCGAGATCACGTTGGTCGGGATATAGGCCGACACGTCGCCGGCCTGCGTCTCGATGACCGGCAACGCGGTCAGCGAGCCCGCGCCATGCGCGTCGCCCATCTTGGCCGCGCGCTCCAGCAGGCGCGAATGCAGGTAGAACACGTCGCCGGGATAGGCTTCGCGGCCCGGCGGGCGGCGCAGCAGCAGCGACATCTGGCGATAGGCGACGGCCTGCTTGGACAGATCGTCATAGACGATGACGGCGTGCATGCCGTTGTCGCGGAAGAACTCGCCCATGGCGCAGCCGGTATAGGGCGCCAGGAACTGCAGCGGCGCCGGCTCCGACGCGGTGGCGGCGACGACGATGGAGTATTCCATCGCGCCGTAGTCGGTCAGCGTCTTGACGATCTGCGCGACGGTCGAGCGCTTCTGGCCGACGGCGACATAGACGCAGTACAGCTTCTTCGACTCGTCCTTGCCGGCGTTGGCCGCCTTCTGATTGATGAAGGTGTCGAGCGCGATGGCGGTCTTGCCGGTCTGGCGGTCGCCGATGATCAGCTCGCGCTGGCCGCGGCCGACCGGAACCAGGCTGTCGATCGCCTTCAGGCCGGTCTGCATCGGCTCGTGCACGGATTTGCGCGGAATGATGCCGGGGGCCTTCACGTCGACGCGCTGGCGCTTGACGTCCTTCAGCGGGCCCTTGCCGTCGATCGGATTGCCGAGGCCATCGACCACGCGGCCCAGCAGGCCCTTGCCGACAGGAACGTCGACGATGGTCCCGGTCCGCTTGACGACGTCGCCTTCCTTGATGTCGCGATCCTGCCCGAAGATCACGACGCCGACATTGTCGGATTCCAGGTTCAGCGCCATACCCTTGATGCCGCCGGGGAATTCGACCATTTCGCCGGCCTGGACATTGTCCAGCCCGTAGATGCGCGCCACGCCGTCACCGACCGAGATCACCTGGCCAACCTCGGCGACTTCCGCCTCGGCGCCGAAACCGGCGATCTGTTTCTTGATGATGTTGGAAATTTCCGCAGCCCGGATTTCCATCAAACTGCCCCTTTCATCGCGAATTTGAGCTTCTGCAGCTGCGTGCGCAGCGAGGAGTCAACCATTCGGCTGCCGATCTTCACGATCATGCCGCCTAAAATCGAAGGATCGACGCGGTGAGCGATCTCGACCTTGCCGCCAACCGCCGTCTTCAACGCCGCTTCCAATGCCTTGGTCTGGGTGGCGCTGAGCGCATGCGCGGTGACGACATCCGCCGTCACCTCGCCGCGGCGCGCCGCCAGTTCGGCCAGGTATCCCTTGACGATGGCGGCCAGCGCGAACAGGCGCCGGTTCGCCGTCACCACGCCGAGAAATTTTTTCGTCAGGTCGTGGGCGCCCATCTTGTCGAGCAGGGCTTCCATCGCCTTCCACTG
Organism: Rhodospirillales bacterium; assembly: GCA_024644185.1. Taxonomy (GTDB): domain Bacteria; phylum Pseudomonadota; class Alphaproteobacteria; order UBA8366; family JADFVY01; genus JAHELM01. The sequence continues at coordinate 3,462 of JAHELM010000039.1, forward strand.
CATGTCGCGGTCCAGCACCGGGCTGCGCACCAGGCGCGCCAGGTCGGCGCTGCCGCCCAGCATGGCTGCCAGCGTCTTCAGATCGCCGGCCACCGCGTCCAGGGCCTTGGCCTCGTCCGCCAATTCGAACAGGGCCACGGCGTAGCGGCCGGCCAGTCCGGACTCACTTGCCTTGCTTGCCAACGGAAATCCCCCGAAAAAACAGTCTGGCCCGCCATTGCCACGGGCGCTCTTCACCATGCCGCCGGGCCACCTTCCGGTACCCCCGCCAACTGCGGCGCGCCGTCCTTAACATACGACGCAGGCACTGGCAAGCCGAGACTGCCGGGCTTCTTTCGCAATGCGGCAGAACATCGCCGGAGGTCCGCCGATTCAATGTCGCGCGGCGGTGCCGCATCGTCGCGCGGCGGTGCCGCATCGTCGCGCGGCGGTGCCGCATCCTTTCCTGAACGGCGATGCCGCATCGTTTCCTGAACGGCGGCTGAAGGTTTCCGGTTAACGATTCGGAAACACGTCCGTCATAAGGTGAAACGATATTGAATGGGGAGCCCGTCGAGCCGGTCTTGATACGGATGTCGGGGCGGGGGATCGGGAAACCGCCGGTTTTCCACCCGGCGCCGCCGTGGCCTGACTGCCGCGTGGCCTTCCGCGGGCATTTGTCAAAGGATGCGACCATTGCGTAACTCCGGGCTTTATATTGTGCTTTTTTCGTTGATCCTGGCGATGCCGGCGGAAGCCTATATCGGGCCGGGCGCGGGCATTGGAATGATCGCCTCGTTTCTGGGTGTTCTCGGGGCGATCGGTCTCGCGCTCGTCGCGATCGTCTGGTATCCGCTCAAACGGCTGATCAGGAGAGTCCGGGCAGCCACCGGGAAATCGCCCGACGCCAAGAAGGGCGATAGATGATCTGGCTGCTGGCGACACTTCTCTGCGTTCTGGTGATCGAGTTCGCCCTGCGCCTTCCGCTTCGCCCGGTCCTGTCGGAGATCGGTTCGGTCAAGCGGAAGGCCTTGCACATTCTCACCGCGCGATCGGTGTCCGACCGCTGGAAGGAGAAGGCGATCCTGGCCTATGCCGGATCCCTGTTCGCCGCCAGTCTGCGACTGGCCGGTTTCCTGCTGGCGATCCTGGCCGTGGCTGGCGGCTTCGTTCTCGTGTCCGACCATTTCGGCGGGGCGCTGGGCGGCTTCGTCACCAGTTGGCTCGGCGTATTCTACACGACCGCCGCCGCGACCCTCTATTATGCGATACGGTCAGCCCTTGTCTGACGCGGGCTACCGTACCGTCGACCGGCTGCTGCATCGGCTCGCCCTGAAGTACCGGCCGATCGCCGAGCTGAGCTTCGACATCGATCAGGGCACGATGCGCGCCGATACGGCGGCAACCGCGGCCGGGAAGCACGTCTTCGTCGCCGGCCTGGCCCGCGCGGGCACCACGGTGTTGATGCGGCGATTCCACGCCACGGGGCAGTACCGGTCGCTGACCTATCGCGACATGCCCTTTGTCCTGGCGCCCAGATCGTGGCGCCGCCTGTCGGCGCGGGCGCAGCGCCCGATCGCCGGCGCCGAACGGGCGCATGGCGATGCCGTGCAGATCGATGGCGACAGCCCGGAAAGCCTGGACGAGGTGTTCTGGCGGGTGTTCGCCGGCGAGTATCTGCAGCGCGACCGCCTGACGCCGCATGCGCCGGACGACGAGATCGTTGGCCGGTACATCCGGTACGTAAACAGCATCCTGGCATCCGTGCAGCCGGCGAAAACACGCTATCTGTGCAAGAACAACAACAACATCCTGCGTCTGGGCGCGATCCGGCGGGCTTTTCCGCAAGCGCTGATCCTGGTTCCGTTCCGCCAGCCGCTGAACCATGCGCATTCGCTGCTGCGCCTGCATCACCGGTTTTCCCGGATCCAGGCGGAATCCCCCTTCGCGCTGTCCTACATGACCTGGCTGGGCCATCACGAGTTCGGCCTCGATCACCGGCCGTTCCGCTTCGATGGCGCCGGCCCGTCGCCTTGGGACCCCGACAGCCTGGATTACTGGCTGGGCCTGTGGTGCGAGACTTACGAGGCGCTGGAGCGGTCCAGGCCGGAATCGGCCCTGTTCGTCTGCTATGAGGATCTGTGCGAACTGCCGGAAACCTGGGCTCGGCTGGCGGCACGGGCCGACCTGGCGGGCGGCGCGGACTCCGGCGTCCCCTTCGTGTCCCATAACCAGCCGGTCGGCGCCAGGTACGACACGGCCCTCGCCGATCGGGCGGCGGCGATCTACCACCGTTTGCTCTCCCAGGCCCGCGCCGCGCTGGCCTGATCGTCCGGCGTCCCGGTCCAGGGCAATATCCGATCCGACGGAATCGCCGGAAGCGATTCCATATGCCCGGATGCTGCTCTACGCGGCGTAGCGGGAGACCGCCGCCTCGTTCCATTCGATGCCGGCGCCGGGAATGTCCGGGGCGGTGGCGTGGCCGTCGACCACCGGCAGCGGCGATTTCAGCACCGGCTCGGCCCAGTCAACATATTCCAGCCAGTGCCGGGTCGGCGTCGCCGCCAGCAGGTGAACGCTGTATTCCGGATAGAGATGCGACGACAGCGGCAGCCCGCGCGGTTCGGCCAGCCCGGCGGCGCGCATCCAGCCGGTGACGCCGCCGATCTTGCCGGCATCCGGCATGAACAGGTCGGACGCGCCCGCCGCCAGCGCCTTTTGCATGTCGTGCACGCCCCAGCAGTTCTCGCCGATCTGGATCGGCAGCGCCGCCTTGGCCCGCAGCCGCGCGCAGCCGGCGTAATCGTCGAAGCGCACCGGTTCCTCGACCCAGTCGAGCCCCAGCCCGGCCCCGGCCAGCGCCCGGATGCGGATTTCCGCCTCGGCCGGGTCGAGGCACTGGTTGTAGTCGGTCATGATGCGGATGCCGTCGCCCACCGCGTCGCGCACCGCCCGGGCCACCGCGACATCCGCCGCCGCATTGCGGTACCCCAGGCGCAGCTTGATCGCCGTGAAACCCTCGCCGACAAGGTCGCGCGCCTCGTCCGGCGCACCCTCCATCCCGATCAGGCCCAGACCCTTGCTGTTATAGGCCGGCAGCGGCATCGGCGCGGCGCCCAGCAGGCGGCACAGCGATACCCCGCGGGCCTTGGCCAGCGCATCCCAGGCCGCCATGTCGATGGCCGAGGCCGCCATCATCGCCAGCCCCTGCAGTCCCAGCAGCCGGAACCGCGCCTGTTGACCGTCGAACAGCGTCGCCGGCGCCAGATGCGCGCCGCGCAGCGCCTCGCCGATATTGCCGATCAACTGCACCACCGGGCCGAGCGCCAGCGGCGTGTAGCAGAACACATAGGCCGAGCCCACGATCCCGTGATCGATCTCGATATCGACCAGCGCCAGCGGCACCTTGGCCACCGTGCCGCCGCCGGTGGCCAGCGGCCGCTTCATCGGCACGACGACGCCGCGCGCGCGCAAATTCCGGATGATCGGGGTGGCGTGGTCCATGGCGGGTCTCCCTCGGTTCGGATGGCGGGAGAGGGCAGCAGATCACAGGATGCGGCATAAATCCATCACCCGGCCAGGCTGGCCGGCAAGCCGCATCAGCGTGCGCAGTCCGAAATCGGTGTACGAGGTCAGTCGCTTGGCGGCGGTCCTGGATATGCATTTGGAATGCCGAATATCGCATGCTAAGGGAGCATTGGAAATACCGAACGGGCGAATCCATGACCTCGAGCCAACGCCGGGAAGACGCAATCGCGGCCATCGTCGCGCGAACGGGCATCGACGAGGCGCTGATCGAGCGCCTGGTCCGGCATTTCTACGGGAAGATCCGCGACGACGCGGTTCTCGGTCCGATCTTCGCCGCCCGCATCGCCGACTGGGAGCCGCATCTTCAGCGCATGTGCCGGTTCTGGTCGTCGGTGGCCCTGATGACCGGGACCTATCATGGCCAGCCCATGCCGATGCATGCGCCGCTGCCCGTCGATGCCCGCCATTTCGACCGCTGGCTGGAGATCTTCGAGGCCACCGCGCGCGAGATCTGCGCGGCCCCGGCGGCCGAATATTTCATCGAACGGGCGCAGCGGATCGCCGAGAGCCTGGAAATGGGCATCGCGGTCAGCCGGGGTGTCATGCTCAAGCCGGGGGAACGATACCGTGACAGCGCCTGAACCGGCACCCGAGACCGGGACGCCGGGAGACGAGACGCCGCGGGCGCGGATCATGCGCTGGCGCAAGGCCGAGCGCGAACGGCAGATCGCCGCGCGGATGGCCATGGATGCCGCGGAACGCCGGGGCCTTGCGGCGGCAATCGGCGAACGGCTGGACGCGGCGGTCGGCGACGTTGCCGGCCGCATCGTCAGCACCTACTGGCCGTTCCGGGGCGAGCCGGATCTGCGCCCGTGGATGGAGGCGGTCGCCGTCCGGGGCGGGCGCTGCGCCCTGCCGATCGTCGTCGGCAAGGGCGCGCCGCTGATCTTCCGCACCTGGCGTCACGGCGAGGCGCTGGCGCGCGGGGTGTGGAACATTCCCATCCCGGAGGCGGGCGCCGAGGTCACGCCCGACGTGGTGATCTCGCCGGTCGTCGGCTTCGACCGGGATGCGTTCCGCCTGGGCTATGGCGGCGGCTTCTTCGACCGCACCCTGGCGGGGCTGGCGGACAAGGGGTTTCGGCCCCTGGTCGTCGGCGTCGGCTACGGGCTGGCGGAAATTCCCACCATCCATCCGCTGCCGCACGACATCCCGATGCGCGGCATCGTCACCGAGCGTGAAACCGTCTGGCCGGAACCGGCGGCGACGCCGGCCGGACGCTGATCCCGCCGGCCCGTCCGCCGTTACCCCCCGATCAGGCCAGCGCCTGCACCGGGTCGAGCCCCTGCGACATGCGCCCGGTGAACATCTGCTGCTTCTTTTCCGGCAGCGGATGGAACTGCGCCGCATGCACGTCACGCAGCAATTGTTCCAGCCGGTTGACGCGGAAATAGCTGCCGCCGCCGACCGCCTCCATCGCCTTCTCGACCGTCGCCAGGGCCGCCCGGGCGACGATGGACTTGCGGATCAGGATGGCATTGGCCATCTCGTTGGCCGGCTGGAAGTCCAGGTCGTTGGCGAGCGCCACCATCGAGTCATGGGCAAGCTGGGCGGTGGTCAGCGCGTTTTCCATTTCGCCCAGCAGATAGGCCGTGGACGGGTCGGGACGGCCCTTCGCCTTCTCGCGGGCGATCGCCGCCGCCGCCTCGGCGATGCCGGCATAGACCGACATGATCAGCGGCATGGCGACCGTCAGCACGATATTCCACACGCCGTGGAAGTTGCCGCGCGGCCGGCGCAGCGCCACCGCGGCCTCGGGAACGAAGACGTCCTTGAACACCACCGTATGCGATCCGGTTCCGCGCATGCCCATGGCGCGCCAGTTCTCCTCGATGCTGACGCCCTCGGCGCTGAACGGCACCGGGAAGTGCAGCACCTGCCAGCCTTCCTTCGGGTCCTCGTAGGGCGCGCTGGTGACCAGCATGGCACCGGCCGGGGTGCCGCTGGCGAAGATCTTGCGGGCATCGAGCCGGAACCCGCCCTCGACCTTCGTCATGCTGCCATTCGACGCCAGCCAGTCGGCCGCGCCGGTGCTGACCGCCACCAGTTCCTTGCCGCCAACGGCTTCCAGCAGCTTGGCGCCAGGCCGGCCGTTGCGGTGGTTGAACAGCGCCGCCGCCACCAGGTGCTGATGCATCGAGACGGCCAGCGCGGTGGACGGGCAATAGCCGGCAAGCGCCCTCAGCGCCCGGCACATCTCGCCATGGGTCGCGCCGCCGCCGCCGAATTCGGCCGGCACCAACGCGGAAAAGAACCGCGCGGTCTTCAGCGCCGCATAGTTCTCGGCGACGAAATTGTCGTCGTCGACATGCGCAGCGGCCCGTTTGGCGAAGGCCGGGCCGAGTTTGTGGACGATTTTCAGGCAGTCGATGCGGGCCCCGGCCGGGGCCGCGGATACGGCCGTGGTCGTGGCCGTGGTCGTGGATGCGGTCATAACTCTCTCCTCCGTGTTCGATTTCTTATGGGCTTGACGCTAGGGAAGGCCAAGCGGCGCGGCTAGTACAGTAACTGTAGCGAGGCGCGCGGCCACGTTCGCCGGTGGATTTCCCGTTCCCGTATCGGCATACTCCGACGCGGCGGGCCCGGTGGCGGCCTTGTCCGGCCTTCAGCACGATTTCGACATTGACGGGCAGATCCATGAAATTTCCATCCCTGAACCTGTACCGCAGGTTTCTCGACGGCACGCCGGTCTATCTGGCCCGGCATTACTGGTGGGCGTATCTGTGGCCGGCCTCGGTGTGGTTCTTCGACCATCAGCCGATCATCAACGCCATCCTGTTCGGCCAGTACAAGAAGCTGATGCGGGCGAACATGGCGATCCTGCGCGATACCCCGCATGACAGCATCCTGCAGCTGACCTGCGTCTATGGCGAGCTGACGCCGAACCTGATCGCGGTCGCGGCGCCGGTGCCGCTGCACATCGCCGACGTCGCCCTGGTCCAGCTCGCGCTGGCGCAAAGCAAGGCGCCGAACAGGCACAGCCTGCTGGCCACCCGGATGAACGCCGAACACCTGGCCTATCGCGACGACAGCTTTTCCACCGTGGTGCTGTTCTTCCTGCTGCACGAGATGCCGGAAGAGGCGCGCCACAACGTGTTGTCGGAATGCATGCGGGTGATCCCGCCGGGCGGCACCCTGCTGGTCACCGAATACGCGCCCCTGCCGGCCCGCCACATCATCTACCGCTTTCCGCCCAGCCGCTGGCTGATCACCTATCTGGAACCCTTCCTGGCCGGCTTCTGGCGCGACGATGTCGGCGCCCTGCTGAACGCCCACGGCAAGGCCCGGGGCAAGCAGGCCGTCACCGAATCCGACCAGCGCATCTTCGCCGATTTCTATCGGGTCACGAAGTTCCGGGTGGCCCGGCTGGGCGCCTGAGCCGGCGCGGGGCGCCGGACCCCGCCCGGGCCCACCCCCCGGGCAGAGCGCGGGCCGGATCAGCGCTGCGTCAGCCGTCCGAGATCGGCCAGCAGGCCGTCGCACAGGCGTTCGTCCCACATGGCCGTTCCGATGTGCACGCCTTGCATCAGCAGCCGCACCTTCACCGCCATGCCCGCCGGCGTATGGGCCGGCATGTCGGCGATCCGCCAGCCCAGCGTCTGGCAATGGTCGAACAGCAGGTCCTGTTCCGGCCCCATGGTTTCGGCGGCCATCTTGTCCTCCAGCCGCAGATACTCGGCCTCCAGCGCCAGCAGGCTGGCGTCGGACCACAGGGATTCACATTTGATTACAGTCATCGGGTTACCCCCTCTTTCACAGCCGACGATCGTCATCGGCGACGGGGCCACCACCGTTGCGTGGTTTGACGGCCCACACCAAAACCGTGCGGTTCCGGCATCGGGGTCAACCTGATTGAAATGTATACTTATGACGGGGAAGCCGGGGCCGCCAATCTCCATACGGAGGGAGTCCCACCATACGAAGGGAGTCAAACCCGATTCCGGCGACGGCCGGGCGCCCGGGCCGGCGGCAGTTGCGGCGCGCGGCAAGCGGGCCGCCCCGGGGACAGTCTGCTTGAGCGGTCCTG
>JAHELM010000444.1 GCA_024644185.1 Rhodospirillales bacterium
ACCCGACGAAACCAGAACAGCGCACGCCTCCGGTTGCCGCGGTCCAGGTAGAAGATGCCCAAGTTGCTGTATGCACAGGAATCGCCAATCTTTGCGAGACGCCGATACCAGAGCAGTGCCTCCGCCGTGTTTTTTGCCCCCCCGCTCCAGTCTCGCATAACAGGGCGTAATTCAATTGCGATGCTCTGTGTCCCTTCCGGGCCGCCACCGCAAACAATTTACGCGCCTGGGTGAAATCTTCCGCATCCATGCAGGCGTCCGCGCGAACAAAAAGTTCATACAGGTCAACGGCTTTTCTGGCGGTCATGCGATCACCCTGTATTGTCCGGACGTTTCCGCCAGAGCGATGACGAAGCCGATCCGGAGAGTCTTATAGATCGAAATACTCCTACCATGTTCCCGCGCCGCTATCCATGATTGCAGTGTCGAATTCCGGATCGCAATACACAGCGTATCGTCGACACATTACGCCTGACGGTCTGCCCCATCCCGCGACGACGCGCGGACGGACCGCCTCTCGCCGGTTCCGACGCCCCCGCTTGAATTCCGGCGCCATGGCCGCAATCGCGGCCGGCGGTGGGCCGGCGCTTCGCGGTCGTGGCGATGCCCCATATGCATAGGCATAGGCCTAGCTTGCATTGGCGGCGGCGGCGACCGGGGTGGTAGGCTGGCCGCCCAATCGAGCAGGATATCCGTGCATGCCATCGAATTCGCCGCGACGCGTCGCCATCCTCGGGCTGATGCTGGAGAGCAACCGCTTTGCGCCGGTAACCCGCAGGGAGGACTTCCTCGACCGGCTGTATCTGGCCGGCGGCGAGATTCTCGACGACCTGGCCCGGGCCGATTCCAGGCTGCCGGCCGAGATCCGGGGATTCTGGAGCACCATGAACGCCCGTTGCGACTGGGTGCCGGCGCCGGTGCTGGTCGGGCTGGTCGAGGCCGGCGGGCCGTGCGACCACGCGTTCTTCGCCGAAACCGTGGAGGAGATGCGCCGCCGCCTGCTGGCGGCGATGCCGCTGGACGCGGTCTATATCGCCAATCACGGCGCCATGATCACCACCGAAAGCCGCGACCCGGACGGCGAGATCTTCGCCATGGTGCGCGAGATCGTCGGGCCGGGCGTGCCGGTAGTGGCCACGCTGGACCTGCACGGCAACGTGTCGGAACGCATGGTGGAGCTGGCCGACGTCATCGTCGCCTACCGCACCAACCCGCATGTGGACATGAAGGAACGCGGCGCCGAGGCGGCCTCGGCCCTGCTGGAAATGTTCGCCGGCATGACGCCCGAGACCGCCTTCATCCGCCTGCCGGTGACGCCGCCGACGGTGACGCTGCTGACCGAATCCGGCCCCTATGGCGCGTTAATCGATTACGGCCAGTCGCGGCTGACCGCCGATATCGTGAATGTGTCGATCCTGGGCGGCTTCGCCTATGCCGACACGCCGAAGAACGGCCTGGCCATCATCGTCACCGCGCGCCGCGGCGGTGGCGTGGCCAGGGCGCTGGCCCGCGACATCGCGGTGCGTGCCTGGGCCGACCATCGTCGCTACCGGCCGGTTCTGACGCCGCTGGACGACGCCGTGGCGCGGGTGGCGGCGGTCTGCAAGACCCCTTCCCTCAAGCCGGTCATCCTGGCCGACGTGGCCGATAATCCGGGCGGCGGCGGCAACGGCAACACCACCTGGATTCTCGAGGCGCTGCACAAGGCCGGGGCGAAAGGCGTTCTGCTGGGTATCTTCAACGATCCGGAACTGGCGGCCGAGGCGCACCGGCTGGGCGAGGGCGCCCGGTTCCGCGCCGTGTTCAACCGCGTCGAGCCGGACCGGTATTCGCGCCGCTTCGAGGCCGAGGCGACGGTGGCGCGGCTGAAGGACGGCGATTGCGTGGGCCGGCGCGGCTTCTATGCGCGGCGGCGGATGAATCTGGGGCCGACGGCGCTGCTGGATCTCGACGGCATCCAGGTGGTCGTGGTGTCGATCCGCACGCAATGCGCCGATCCGGTGTTCCTGGAAATGATGGGGCTGGATATCGGCCGGGCGCGCGCCGTGGCGGTGAAGTCGCGCGGGCATTTCCGCGCCGGATTCGATGAATTCTTCGGCCCCGACCAGGTGATCGAGGTGGATGCGCCGGGGCTGACCTCGCCGATCCTCTCGCGTTTCGATTTCCGTTACCTGCCGCGCCCGGTCTTTCCGGTCGACGAAGATGTCGATTGGCGGCCGCCGGCCTGAACCCATGCAAGGAGACGTTCCATGATGCCCGACGATTTGCGCGGCAAGATCGTTCTGGTGACCGGCGCCAGCAGCGGTATCGGCGCCGCCGTCGCCCGCGGTTTCGCCGCCGCCGGTTCGCGTGTCGCCATCCACTGCCACAGCCGCCAGACCGAAGCCGGGGCGTTGCGCGACGAGATCGTCCGGGCCGGCGGCGAGGCGATCGTGCTGCGCGCCGATGTCGCCGATCACCGGGAAGCGACCGCCCTGGTCGATCGCACGGTGCGGCATTTCGGCGGCCTCGACGTGCTGATCAACAATGCCGGCGCGATGCTGGGCCGGGTCCGCGTCTTCGATATGTCGCCGGAACATTTTGACCGGGTGGTGAACCTGAACGCCAGATCGGTCTATTCCACCTGCCACGCGGCGCTTCCGGTGTTCCGCCTGCAGGGCCACGGCAATATCGTCAACACCACCTCGATCGCCGCGCGCACCGGCGGCGCGCCGGGGGCCGGGCTCTATGCCGCGACCAAGGCCTTCGTCAGCACCTTCACCAAGGCGCTGGCCAAGGAAGAGGCGCCGCACAACATCCGCATCAATGCCGTCTCGCCCGGCGTCATCACGACCCCGTTCCATGACGGCGTGTCCAGCCCCGAACAGATGGAGGCGGCGCGCCAGATGGTGCCGCTGGCCCGGCTGGGCACGGCGGAGGAGTGCGTCGGGACCTATCTGTACCTGGCCAGCGATGCGCTGA
>JAHELM010000445.1 GCA_024644185.1 Rhodospirillales bacterium
CCGGTGCCGGTGCGGGCACTGGCGCTGGCGCCGCGGCGACCGGCGCCGGCGGCGCGGTCGTGGGCTCCATGCACCAGACCTGGTCGGCTTCCGGCTTGCGGGACGACAGGACGACCCGGGCGCCTTGCGTCTTCGCCGATCCCGCGACGCCCGCCGGCAGACCGCTGTTCATGTTCACGAGACGGATGCAGCCCGCGCCCGCTGCCTGACCGCGGCTCCATTGCAAATCCGGCTGGCCGTCGTCGGCCCGCGTCACCAGTTCCGCGCCCGGCTGCTTGCCACCGCCCGCCAGGCCCAGATACTGGCCGTTGCCGGCATTCCGCAACCGGAAGCCGGGACCGCCCTGCCGATCGATCAGCCAGACGATGTCCGCCTGTCCGGAATCGCCTTGCAGCACCGCCGCGCCGCCAGCGATCCCGAGATACAGGCCGCTGTTCGCATTGCGCAGTTTCATCGGCTTTTCCGCCGCCGCCATGGCCGGAACCGAACCGAATGCCAGGACCAGCAGCACCGCCGCGGCCAGAACCCGCGCGAAGACCCCGCCCCGCGCGCGCAACCCGTGACTCAACCGACGCATCGTCGCAACCCTCCATGTGATCGGGTGCCGGTCTTGTCGCGATCCGCGTCCGGCATCCCGCAACCGGAGAGGCTATACCCGCCGCCATGAACGGATGCTTAACGGGAGAAACCCCGTGGAATCGCGTGCAAACCGCAAAGGGCCGCGCTGGCCCGGAGCGACCCTGTCCGATCCGATACCAACAGAAAAGGCGGCCCGAGGGCCGCCTTTTCGTAGTCGTTGGCTTGCGCCGGATCGTTCGATCAGCGCGAGTAGAATTCGACGACCAGGTTCGGTTCCATCTGCGTCGGGTAGGGAATGTCGGCCAGCTTCGGCGTGCGCACGAAGGTTGCCTGCATCTTCTTGTAGTCGACGCTGACATATTCGGGCACGTCGCGTTCCTGCGACTGGATGGCTTCCAGAACCAGCGGCATCTCGCGGCTCTTTTCCTTGACCTCGACGACATCGCCGTCGCGCAGTCTGTAGCTGGCGATGTTGACGCGCTTGCCGTTCACCTTCACATGGCCGTGATTGATGAACTGGCGGGCGGCGAACACGGTCGGCACGAAGCGGGCGCGATAGACCACCGCGTCGAGCCGACGCTCCAGCAGACCCACCATGTGCTCACCGGTGTCGCCGGTGCGGTGCCGGGCTTCGTCGTAATATTTGCGGAACTGCTTTTCGCTGATGTTCCCGTAATAGCCCTTCAGCTTCTGCTTGGCGGCAAGCTGGGTGCCGTAATCGGTCAGCTTGCGGCGGCGCTGACCATGCTGGCCGGGGCGGGATTCGCGTTTGTTGAAGGGGCTCTTCGGGCGACCCCACAGATTGACGCCCAGACGGCGGTCAATCTTGTACTTCGATGCGTGTCTCTTGCTCATAATCTCCACTTTCCCGATCGTGTCGGTGTTGTTGTTGTCCCAGCAGGCCGTATAAATTCATACGGCGGGGTCACGGCCTTTCGCCGGCCCACTCTCCCGGAAATCGGGGCGCACTATACGCATCCCGCCGCGCAAGTCAAATCCCTTGCGGCGGAAACCCGCCTATTCCTTCGGCCGGTGCGAGAAAAGGCTGGCGACGATGCCGTGCAGCGTGCGCAGGTCCTGCTCGGTCGGGGTCATGCGATGGAACATGTTGCGGATATTGCGCACCATGGCCGGCCGCTTGGCCGGCGGAAACAGGAATCGGCTTTCGTCCAGCGCGGATTCCAGCCGCTTGCAAAAGTTCAGAAATTCGTCGCGCGTTGCCGGGCGGGTGTCGCTGTATTCCAGGCGCACCGGCGGCGTCTCGTCGGCCAGACGATACCAGGCGTGGGAGACCAGCAGCACCGCCTGCGCCAGATTCAACGACCTGTAGGCGGGGTTCAACGGCGCCTCGACGATCGTGTCGGCGAGCACCAGTTCCTCGTTGTCGAGGCCGGTTCGTTCGGCCCCGAACAGGATGCCGCATTTCTGTCCGGTGGCCTCCACCCGGCGAATTTCCAGCGCCGCCGCCTCCGGCGTCATGACCGGCTTGATCATGTCGCGCGGCCGGGCGGTGGTCGCGAAGACCCGGTGCAGCCCGGCAACCGCCTCTTCGGCGGAGGTAAAAATCCGAGCCCGGTCGATCACGACATCGGCACCCGCGGCCGCGCGCACCGCCTGCAGGCTGGGCCAGCCGTCGCGCGGATTGACGATGCGCAGATCGGTCAATCCGCAATTCAGCATCGCCCTGGCGGCGGTACCGATATTCTCGCCAAGCTGCGGGCGCACCAGGACGATCGCCGGCCCGCCCCCGGACGCCATTGGTTTGCTGGAATCGGTTCCCGCCATCGAGTGCCGTCTAACCCCGCGCGCCGGCGCGGTAGAGCCGATAGACGAGCGCATCGTGCAGCGCCCCGTAGGAGGCGTCGATGATGTTGGCCGACACGCCGACGGTCGACCAGCGGTGGCCCGCGGCATCGATACTCTCGATCATCACCCGCGTCACCGCGTCGGTGCCGGTGGTGTCGTTACGGGGGGGCAGGATGCGCACCTTGTAGTCTATCAGATGCATGTCCTCGAGATCCGGATAGCGGGGTTTCAGCGCCTTGCGCAACGCCGTGTCGAGAGCGTTTACCGGGCCATTGCCGTCGGCCACGGTCATCAACTGCTCGCCGCCGACATCCAGCGCGATCGTCGCCTCCGATTCGGTGACCAGTTCGCCGCGCGCATTCCAGCGCCGGTCGTCCATGACGCGAAAGCGGATCAGCCGGAAATATTCCGGCACCTCGCCCAACAGCCTGCGGACCAGAATTTCGAAGCTGGCCTCGGCGCCGTCATAGGAATAGCCCTGGTATTCACGCTCCTTGACCATCTCCACCAGGCGGTCCACGCGCCGGTCCCTGGGATCGATCTCGACGCCGAGTTCATTCAGCCGCGACAGGAC
>JAHELM010000446.1 GCA_024644185.1 Rhodospirillales bacterium
CCTTTGACGGCCAGAAGCCGGTGCATACGGTCGGACTACGACGCGGCGCGCAAGGCGGGCTCGGATATCCTGTCGGCCGCACATCCCACGCCCTACATCAATCGCCGCGCGGGCACCGCGCTGAGCCGTATGAACAGCCCCGAACTGAAAACCCGCTGCGCCCAGCAGAAGTTTTGCGCCCCGAACTAGATTGAATTGCATTCAATAGTTTTTTGCATAACCGGCACCTCAATCCAAAGTACAGGGAACCTGGCTGGCGCAACAAACGGGAGGGCAGCGGATGGAATGGTTGCGGAAGGCCTTGATAGCGATGTCGGCGGTGGGGTTTCTGGCCTCTGCCGGCGGCCTGGTTCTGGTTATCGCCGGCGCCGATGAACTGGAAGAGGCCGCCAGGAGCGAAATCGTGCCCCGCGTCGAAGCAAAGATCAGGGACCTGACGACCGTCGAGCCCGCCAAGGGCGACGGGAAGCTGGCGGCGCTTCGCAGCAAGCTGGTCGAAAAGGCACGGGAGGCCGCCGACCGCATGCTGGGCGCGGACTTTCCCGACCGGATCAGGACGCAGATCGCAGAACTCTGCGTCTGCCGCATGAGCGAGGCTGAACGGCAGGACAGGATGCGCCGCTACGACGAGGCGCGCGCCAGCCTGAAGGCGAAATTCGAGGCGGCGCTCAGTGGCAATCTGTCGGAGCTCAAATTCGAGGAAGGTATGCTTGGCGCCCTGATTGGCGGCTATTACGTGAATACAATCCATGGATTGCAGCGTGAACTGACGATATTTTTCGGCCTGAATCTGGTTCTCTTCGCGCTTGTCGGGGGCGCTTCCATCGTTGGCGCCGCGTCCAGGGGGCTTCTCCTGCCCGCGGGAGCGCTGTTTGCCGGTACGGTATGGGCCGGTTACCTGTTCATTTTCGAGCGAAACTGGCTGACCAAGATCGTACTCAACGACTGGACGGGTTACGGGCACCTGATTCTGGTCGGCATTATCTCGGCCTATCTGCTGTACCTGGCGCGCCTGACAATGCTGGCGCGGCGCGCCGGAGTGCCCGCCGAATCCTGAATTCGCCACTGTTCCCCGCTGTTTGCGTCGGCTAATCTTCCTGCTGTTCTGAAACGCCGAAAGGGAGACACGGCATGGCGGGGCATGGGTATGAGGGCGGGCGGCTGAATCTGCCCTTTGTCGGGCATTGCACGTTCGCCAAGGCGCCGCCGATGACCGACTGGACGCAGGTTCTGGACGCCGATATCGCGGTGCTGGGCGCGCCCTTCGACATGGGCACGCAGTACAGGGCCGGCGCCCGCTTTGGGCCGCGTGCGATCCGCGAGGCTTCGACCCTGTTCTCCTTCGGTCATGGCGGGGCCTACGATTTCGAGGACGATGTCGTCTATCTGCCGAAGGACGAGGTGCGCATCGTCGATATCGGCGATGCCGACATGGTTCATACCGATACGATCAAGAGCCACGCCAATATCGAATTGGGCGTGCGCAAGATTCTGGAATCCGGCGCGCTGCCGGTCGTCCTCGGCGGCGATCACTCGGTGCATATTCCCTGCATCCGCGCCTTCGACGGCCAGAAACCGGTGCATATCGTGCACATCGATGCGCATCTGGATTTCGTCGACGAACGGCACGGCGTGCGCTATGGCCACGGCAACCCGCTACGCCGGGCCTCGGAGATGAAGCATGTGACCGGCATGACCCAGATGGGCATCCGCAACGTCTCGTCCTCCAACCGGTCGGACTACGACGCGGCGCGCAAGGCGGGCTCGGATATCCTGTCGGTGCGCGATGTGCGACGGCTTGGGGCGGCGGGCGTGCTGGCCCGCATCCCGGACGGCGTGCGTTACTACTGCACGGTGGACATCGACGGCTTCGACCCGTCGATCGCACCGGGCACCGGGACGCCCAGCCATGGCGGGTTCCTGTACTACGAGGTGCTGGAAATCTTCCAGGGGCTGGCGAAAAAGGGCGATGTGGTCGGCATCGACCTGGTCGAGGTCGCCCCGGATTACGACCATTCCGGCATCACCGCCATGCTGGCCGCGCAGTTCCTGATGAACGTGCTGGGCTTCGTCTTTCACGAACGCAAGCAGCGGCGGAGCAAATAGGGGCGCCCCGCTTTTTCGAATGGTTGGTGGGCCGATCCAGCCGACAGATGGGGACCATCCGTTGGCATCGGACCACTACCGGCGCGGCCCCGGTTGGCGCGGGAAATCCCAGGGGCTGGCCTCTTCGAAGGCGCGGGCGGCGCGCATCACCGTGACATCGTCGTAGAGGCGGCCGACGATCTGCAATCCCGCCGGCAACCCGTCCGGCGTCATGCCGCAGGGGATCGAGGCCGCCGGTTGGCCGGTCAGGTTGAAGGGGAAGGTGAAGGCCGGGCGGTCGGCGTAGCGGGCCAGCGTCGCCGCATCCAGCCCGACATGGTCGGCCAGATAGGCGGTAAACGGCGTTGCCGGGGTTAGCAGCAGGTCCCAGCTCTCGTGAAATTTCCGCATATGCGCGCCAAGCGCGGCGCGCTCCAGCCCGGCGGCCATGAAATCGGCGAGCGTAATCGCCTGTGCCTTTTCCACCACCTCGCCCAGACCGGGGTCGAGCAGCTTGCGCTCGGCCGGGCTCAGGGTCCGGCAGCGGAAACCGGCGCCGGCCCACCACAGGGTCTCGCGCATCCGCCTGGGGTCCGCGAAACCGGGATCGACCTCCTCGACGATGGCACCCAGCGCGGCAAAGCATGCGGCGGCCTTTCGCACCAGCGCCGCCACATCGTCATCGACCTTCAGGTAACCCAGCGTCGGGCTGAAGGCGATGCGCAGGCCGCGCACGCCACCCCGCATCGCCGCCGCGTAGTCGGTGCCGTCCGGCGGCAGCGCCTGCCAGTCGCGGCTGTCGGGTCGGCACAGCGCGTTCAGCATCAGCGCCGCATCCTCGACCGAACGGGTAATCGGGCCGGTATGCGCCA
>JAHELM010000447.1 GCA_024644185.1 Rhodospirillales bacterium
CGCCGCCGACGCGCGCTGGCGCGGGCGCGGTTGCGGCTGGCCATGGTGCTGGCCGAAACGGGCGGGCGCCGGTCCGATCCGGTCGCGCTGGCGGAAGCCCGCGACCTGCTTGCCCTGACGATCCCGGCGCTGGAAGCGGAAAGGCTGACCGGCGAATGGGCCACCGCCGTCTATTATCGCGGCCGCGCCGAGTGGGGCCTGGGGGCGATGCGGGTGGATACCGGCGGGCTGGAACTGGCGGTCGCCACGTTCCGTCATGTCCTGACGCTGAAGAAATGGCCGCGCCACCTGCTGCGGGCGGTCATCGTCAGCCTGCCCGCCGTGATCCTGACCGATATCGGCGAGCGCCGCGACGACACCGCAATCATGCGCGAGGGCGTGGCCATGGCGCGCGACGCGGTGGCGACCGCGCGCCGGCGGATCGGCGTCGAATGGTGCATCGTCCACCGCAATCTCAGCCAGGCGCTGGCCGTGCTGGGCCGCCGCACCGGAGACCGGGCGATGCTGGAAGAGGCGCTGGCCGCCGCCCGCGTGGCGATTGCCACGGGGAATCCGCGGCGCTATCCGGGCCTGTTCATGTTCGCCCAGGCGAGCCTGGGCTTCGTGCTTTCGACACTGGGCGAGACGACCGGAGACCGGGCGCTTCTGGAGGAGGCGGTGGCGGTGCTGGAGGCGGCAAGATCGACCGACGGCCGCGATGTCTTTCCCGAGGGCCGCACCATGCTGCTGCAGAGCCTGGGCGGGGCGCGGCTGGCGCTGGGCCGGGCGCGCGGCGATCCCGCCATGCTGGACGCCGCGGCCGACGAACTGCGCGCCGCCATGGCCGCGCTGGAGGCCGCGCATATGCCCTTCCCCAGGGCCGAGACCGGAATGCTGCTGGCTGCCGCGCTGACCGCGCGCGGCCATGCGGCGGCGGCCAGCGAAGCATACCGGGCCGCGCTGGAGGTGTTCCGCGCCGCCGGGGCGGCATATCAGGCATCCCGCGCCGAGGCGGCGCTGGCCAACCCGCCCGCCCACGCCGCCGACAGCTACACGCCGCTGTATCAGGTGAAGTAGCGCGGCAAACCCGATCCGCTCAGTGGGCTCGAAGCATCTGCATGGCAAGCGCCGTCTCCGGAACCGCGCGTACACCAGCCATGATCGCCAGACAGCCGAACACCACCAGGGTGTAAAGGCCCAGGCTGCGCCACATCTGGTCACTGTCCATGCGCCGGGCATGCCATGTGCCGTCCAGCGTCACGGCACGCATTTCCCACGCCATTTCGATGACCGCCAGGGCACCGAAGACCGCGAGCAGGCCGAACCGGAACAGGATCATTACGGCCAGCCCTAAGGCGGCGGCGACCGCCATGATGATCAGCCCCTTGCCGTAGCCGATGGAAAACGCGGCCGATTTCCATATCCGTCCACCGTCGAGCGGCGGAATCGGCAACAGGTTGAACAGATTGAGCATGGCCACCCATCCAGCGGCGGCGCCCAGCAGGGCATGGCCGGTTGCCAGAAAGGCCGCGTACATAACCGTGGCCTGGGCCAGGCCGAACAGAGGCCCCATGATCGAAACGTACTGCTCTTCAAGGCGGTTGCGAAAGGCGCGCTCAGGCACCGCCGCGCCGCCGACGAAGGGGATCAGGTAAAATCCCCGCGTCGGAATGCCGACCTGCCGCATCGCCCAGACATGGCCGTATTCGTGAACCACCAGCGAGGCCACGATGAGAACCGAGAACTGCCACGAAAACAACCACGCGTAGCCGACGACACTGCCGACGCCGAGGCCGAGTTTTACCACCTTCGCGGATTTCAGCGCCGCGACGACGACCTTCAGCAATTTCGGCCCGAGCACCACCGCGGTGGCTACTGGCGCTGCGCGTGTAGACATGTCGGTCTCCTCTCTCGTCCGTGAACCGCAGGATAAACCAGGCGTGTTAACCGCGGATTAACCGCAGGGGTTTATCCGTTGTCCATGGATACAACTCACGGATAGCCGTGGGACACGAACGACGGCGGGTGGCATGGCGGCATCCAGTCTCGACTTGACGATGATCTTGACGGCATCGGGCGTACTGATTGCCGCGATTTTCGCGTTGCGCAACAACCGGACCGAGATCGTCGCGGCTTCGACGCAGGATCTCAACCCGGCATTGCGCGCGACGGTGGCGCGGTTCGAGGCAGAGGCGCCGGGGCAGGCCAGCCCGAAAAAACGCGGCGCCGCATGGCGCCGGGTCGGGGCGATTCATGAGGAGATCGCGCTGCGGGCGCTCGACGAAGCCGCGGCGAGGCGGTCGCTCGATGCCCTGACGACCGCGGCGGCGGAATACCGCCAGGCCGGCAAACCGAAAAAGGCGAACGAGGCCCTGTGGCGGGCGGCATTGGTGGCGAACCGGATGGGCCGGTTGATGGTGGCGCCCGATCTTCTGCAACGCGCGGCGGCGTTTGCCGAGGACATTCTTGGCGGCGATAAGGACGGTGAACTCGGCGCTCCGCGCGATTTTTTCAAAGGCCTCCGCGCCCTTGTCCTGGCCGAACTGGGACTTCGCGCCGAGGACGAGGATTTTTTGCGCGACGCCTTGGCAATCTGCGAGAAGTCGCGCGTGGCCATCGTGACCCGGTACAATAAGCCGGAACCACAAATCGACGCCAATGCCGCACTGGTCTTGCGCATGGTCGGCGAGGCATTCGGCGACCGTGCGATCCTGGTGGACGCGGTCGGCGCGGCGCGTCGCGCCTACAAGAAACTCAAGGGTAACGCGGAGATCGGCAGCGCCATCCGGGATACGCTGGGAAGTACATTGGCCATTCTCGCCGCGGTCGACGGCTCGCCGAAGATGGCGGCGGAAGCGGTTGAACATCTGGAGGCTTCGCTGAAGGCACACGACACGGTCGACCGCCCGGCCATCTGGGCCGAGATTGCCCTCAACCTGAGCCGGGCCCTGACCGTCCGCGGGCGACTGGAGCGTG
>JAHELM010000040.1 GCA_024644185.1 Rhodospirillales bacterium
CGTTCGGATGGAGAAACCGCCGGCGAAACCGTGCCCCCGATTACTGCTGGGCCCAGGGCAGGCCGGCATGCCGCCAGCCGTTCTTGATACCGCGATGCTTGTTACCGTCGAGATCGCCCTCGAATCAGTCCGTCACGTTGTAGCACGGGCCGAATCCGGCTTGCGTCAGCTTCACCGCCGCATGGCGCGACCGCACGCCGGACCGGCACAGCAGCAGAAGCGGCCGGCCGCGCGGAACGCCCTCGGCCTCCACATGCGGCACGAAATCGGGATTTGGGCGCATGTCCGGCCAGGTAGCCCATTGCACGCAGACGACGCCGCGGCCCAAACGGGAAATGTCGGGCAGACCGACATAGACCCATTCGGCGACCGTGCGGACGTCGATCAGAATCGCGTCCGGGTCCTCCTCCATCATACGCCACGCCTCGGCGGCATTCAGTTCGCCAGCATATCCCCTGTCGGCAAGCACGAAAAACTCCCCCGGATTTGATGGTATCGGACTTGCATGATGGCGCCGTGACGGGCGTCGGTCCAGCCCCTTGATGAAGGGCTGCGCGGAGGTGTCGCGGCGCCGTGGCGTCAAGGCGCCATGGCGCCATAAAAGATAGAATTTAATGCGAAATATATACGAAACCGAGGCCGGAACGACCGCAACGTGATATATTAACAAATCGTTAATGGGGCGCCGCCGGGCAGGGGTGGCGAAAGAAGATGTCAGGGCTCAACATGAACGGGTTTGGCGCGGGCTTTTGCCGCGCGGCGATGTTCGTCGGCGTCATGACGGCGCTGGCGGCCTGCGCAACCGATGTCGCGCGGACACCGACGCCGACGCCACGGCCGCTGTCGGCCGAGGCGTTGCGTGAAGCGGTCGGTACGGCATTAGGGGTGCCGGGCGGCGTGCCTTCGGTGGACGCGGATCCGGTCGGTACCTTCTATCGGGCGCGCGATTACCAGCCGCTCTGGGTTGCGCCAACGGGACTGACCGAGCCGGGCCGGTACGTATTGTCTCGCCTTGAGCGATCCTCGGAAGAGGCCATCGATCCGCGCGAATTCAAGTTTGAAGCGACGAAATGGGACGATCCGGCCTCGCTGGCGGCAACGGAAATCGCCCTGAGCCGCGGAATGTTGCGCTATGCGGCGGCGTTGCGCGGCGTGCAGGCCCAGGATGCCGGGCTGCTGGCGGCGGCCTCGACCGGGGGCGATCTCGCGGCGTGGTTCGACAGCCTGGCGCCGACCGATCCCGCCTATCGCACCCTGCGGTCGGCGTTGGCACGGTATCGGGAAATCGCGGCCGCCGGGGGGTGGCCGGTTTTGCCACCCGGCGCGAAATTACAGCCTGGCGCGGTCGACCCGCGCGTGCTTACGCTGCGGCAAAGGCTGGCGACGACCGGCGATCTGGCCCCCGACGCGGCAACCGGCCCTGCCTTCTACGATGGCGCGCTGGCCGCCGCTGTCGCCCGGTTTCAGGCCCGGCACGGGTTGCAGCCGGACGGTATCGTCGGGCTGCGTACGCTGGCGGCGCTCAATGTGCCCGCCGATATGCGGGTGAGCCAGATCGCCGAAGGTCTGCGCGTGCTGCGCGGTCCGGACTTCCGGTTCAGCGGGCGGGGAATCGTCGTCAATATCGCCGCCGCCGAGGCCTCGCTGATCGAGGACGGACGGGTCTTGATGACCAGCCGCGTCATCGTCGGCAAGCCGGACTGGCCGACGCCGATCCTGCGCAGCAGCATCACCGCGCTGGAATTCAATCCGTCCTGGGTGGTGCCGACGCGCATTGCCTTGGAAGAGATCATGCCCCGCGCGCGCGAACAGGGATCCGCCTATCTGCAGCGCAAGGGTTTCCGGGTATTCGACGGCAAGTCGCGAGAGATCGAAGCCGGTGCGATCGACTGGGCTTCCATCAAGGAAGACCGCATGCCGGTCATCCTGCGCCAGGAGCCCGGGCCGGGCAATCCGCTGGGCCGTGTCAAGTTCCTGTTCGCCAACAGCTATGACGTCTATCTGCACGACACGCCGTCGCGCGGGCTGTTCCGGCGGGATGACCGGGCGCTCAGCCACGGCTGTGTCCGGGTCGAGGGGGCGCTGGATCTTGCCTTGCTGTTGCTCAAGGGAAATGGCTGGGCGCAGACCGACATGCGCCGCACGCTGGATGGCGGCGAGACCACCCGAATCCGTCTGGCCGCGCCGGTCGCCGTGCATCTGGTCGTCCTGCCGGCCTGGACCGACGCCGATGGATCGGTGCAGTTTCGCGAAGATCCCTATGCCTCGGCGGCGACGCCGGAAATCGCGGCGAGCGGCGGCGCGCCGCCGGCCGATATCTGACAGTATCCGCAAAACGGTTTTTGCAAACCCGTTGTTAACCTTTTCCCGGCACCATGGGTTCACCGGGCGGCGTTAACCATTCGCCGCTTGACGTGACAACCGCATCCGTTAGAACGGACCCATGGCATCAGGTAAGGTTAATTCGTCGCCTCGCGAAGGCAGCCCCGCCGCACAAAGTCGGCGGGTATTTCTTGGCCTGGCCGCGGCCGGCCTGGTCGCCGCGGCCGGACGTCCGGCGCTGGCCAGCCTGGTGACGCCGGGCCGCGCGGAACGCAAGCTGTCCTTCTACAATGTTCATACCGGCGAATCCCTGCGGGTTGCCTACTGGGCGGGCGGCACCTGGAACGAGGACGGCCTGCACGAGATCGACCGCGTATTGCGCGATTTCCGCACCGGCGACGTGGCCGCGATCGACCCCGATCTGATCGACCTGCTGTTCCGGCTGTCGGCCAGGCTCGACAACGACCAGCCCTTCCACGTCATCTCCGGCTACCGGTCGCCGAAGACCAATGCAGCCCTTGCCGCGCAGAGCGACGGCGTCGCCAAGCACAGTCTGCACATGCAGGCGATGGCGATCGACATCCGCCTGCCGGGTACGCGGCTGGCCGATCTGCGCCGCGCCGCCATCGGGCTGAAATCGGGCGGTGTCGGCTATTATCCCAACAGCGATTTCGTTCATGTCGATACCGGGCGGGTACGCACCTGGTAGAACCTGCGTGATGACCGCTTGATCCGGCTGACGCGCCGTGCTTTCGTCAGGCGATGGCTGAACGTTCCGACATTCTGTCGACCTCGATCGTAACCTGTCCCGAATGCGGACATCGCGAGGCGGAAACCATGCCGACGGATGCTTGCCAGTTTTTTTACGACTGCAAGGGTTGCGGCGCGGTTTTGCGGCCGAAACCGGGGGACTGCTGCGTCTTCTGTTCCTTCGGTACGGCGCCATGCCCGCCGGTGCAGCAAGGGCGACGCGGCTGCTGCGCATGAAGCAGGATCTTCGCGCTTCAGATCGCCGGCTTCTCCGCCTATAACCGCAATACGACGAAACAGCCGGATCACCGCCGAACCATGCAGGGCATCGTCATTCCCGTTACCGCGTTCCAGCAGAACTGCTCGCTGCTGTGGTGCCCCGAAACCATGCGGGGCGCCGTCGTCGACCCCGGCGGCGAGATCGACCGCATTCTCGAGGCTGCCGCGGCGAAGGGCGTGAACATCGAACGCATCCTGGTCACCCACGGCCATGCCGATCATTGCGGAGGCGTCGCGGCGCTGAGGACGCGGCTGGGCGTGCCGGTCGAGGGGCCGCACGAGGCCGACCGCTTCTGGATCGATCAACTGACCGCGGATTCCGAAGAATACGGGCTGGAACCCTCCGAACCCTTCGAGCCGGATCGCTGGCTGGTCGATGGCGACACGGTATCGTTCGGCACGGTGGTTCTGGATGTCATCCATTGTCCGGGGCATACGCCGGGACATGTCGTGTTCCACGACGCGGCACAGAAGATTGCCGCGGTTGGCGACGTGCTGTTCGCCGGTTCGATTGGCCGCACCGATTTTCCCCGCGGCAACCATGCCGACCTGATTGCCTCGATCCGAAACAAGCTGTGGCCGCTGGGCGACGACGTGACCTTCATTCCCGGCCACGGGCCGCTTTCCACCTTCGGCAAGGAACGGCGCGGCAACCCCTATGTCGGCGACGGGGTGGCGGGCGGCTGAGGGCAGGGTATTCCGCCCTCGCCAAAGGATGCTATGGTTGCCGCGGGAGAGGTGCCATGAGCCAGTCCCTGGCCGCGATCGAACTTCTGGACGGATTACCCGCCGCCGAACTCGCGGCGCTGGCCAAGCGCTGCCAGTGGCGGCGCTTCGACGAGGGGCAGCAGGTGCTCGCCCATATGGACAGCGGCACCGATGTCCTGTTCCTGGTCGAGGGACGGTTGCGCGTCGGCCTCTATTCCGCATCCGGCAAGGAAGTCGCCTTCGAGGATCTGGAGGCCGGGCAGTATTTCGGCGAGATGGCGGCGATCGACCGGCGCGGGCGCTCGGCCAGCGTCTTCGCCTTGACCCCGGCCAATGTGGCCTTCCTGTCGGCGGATGCGTTCCGCGACCTGATGCAACGCAATTTTGCCGTTGCCGAGCGGGTGCTGCGGGAATTGTGCCGGGTGGTGCGGCGGTTGGACGAGCGGGTGTTCGAGTTCAGCACGCTGACCGTCAGCAACCGCATTCACGCCGAATTGCTGCGCCTCGCCGGTGGCGGGGGAACGGCGGAGAAGACCGCCGCGATCCGTCCGGCCCCGCGCCATGCCGACATCGCCGCGCGGGTCAGCACCCATCGCGAGGCGGTGACCCGGGAACTCAACGCCCTGGTCCGCGCCGGTATCGTCAAACAGGACCGGAACGTCCTGCATATCCTCGACCTGCCGCGCCTGGCGCGCATGGTGCACGAGGTTCTCGGCATCGAATCGGACGAGCCGGGCTGAGCGCCGAATAAATTACACAACTTGTGACAAATCCCACAGAACGCCGGCACGCACCGGCGCAATATGCATCCGTATCGAGTGCGTGGAAGCAGTCGATCGGCCGGCCTTCAGCTGAGAGGGGATCGAAGCTCGCAAGTCCGGCCAGATGGCGGCGCGTTGGCCAGCTCAGCCCCGGCCCGCGCCGCCAGTTTCCCACCATCGACGGCCCGGGCAAACGGGTGGGACAGCCCGGGCCGTTCTTTTCTTCCGGCGAAATCAGCGAAAAACCTCGTCGCGCAGACGGGCTGGAAAATCCGACGCGTCCTGTTCCATCCGATAGTCGCGGATCTGGCCATTGAGTGCCTCGGCGATGGCGGTTGACAGCGAACGCGCGGATTCGAGGCGCGGAAGGAAGACGAAATCGGCTCCCGCCGCATACATTTCATCGACATCGTCCAACCGCGTGGCGCAGGCTATCACCACGGCATCCGGGGCAAGGCCGCGAACCGCCTTGACTGTTTTCAGATTCGTCGTGCCGACAAGAATCTCGTCGGGAATCGTCAGCGCGATGACTTTCGCGTGCCCGATGTCGGCGTGCCGCAGGGTCTCTACATTGGCCAGGTTGCCGTACAGAACCCGCGCGCCGGCCGCCCGGATGCCCTCGTGCAGCGCGACGTTGAAATCCACCACCAGGGTCCGCGCTGCCAGATGCGGATTCATGACCGAGATATCGTGCAGGAGCGACGATGCGACCCGATGGAAACCCAGCAGCACCAGGTCGGTCTGAAGATGCGCTTCCTCGACCAGTTCGGTGGACGCGCCTATCCCGATCCGGTCCAGCAGGCCACGGGTCCTTTCGTAAACTGCGTGCGCATTATGGAACAGGCTGGGCGTTGCCAGCGCGGTCGCGACGAAAGCCAGGATTACGGCGCTGTTGAAATCCGGATCGACATGCCCGAGTTGCAGGCCGAGGAATACCACCACCAGGGCGAATTCCGAAATCTGTCCAAGCCGGATCGACGAGACCAGTGCGTTCCGCCGATCCAGGCCGGTGGCATAAAGCAGCGGAAAGCCGAGCAGAAGGCGGCTGACAACCGTCGCCGCGGCCAAGGCCAGCGCGATGAATACGACGGCCGTTGAGTCTGGCATCGGGATGCTCATGCCCAAGCCGACAAAGAACAGCACAATGAAGAAATCCCGCACCGTTCCTACCTTGGTGACGATTTCGGTACTGAAGGGCGAATTCGCCAGGCTGACCCCGGCAATCAGCGCGCCCATGCCCGGACCGACCGCCATGTGCGGCGTGAAACCGGTGACCAGTTCCGCGGCCGCATCGAAGTTCATGCCGGCCAGCAGCACGATGAAGCACCAGGACAGGGCGCCGACCAGAATCAATTCCGGTGACTTGGCGATCCAGCGGAACGCCCGCCTGGTGAACAGATGGGCGGTTCCCACCGCCAGGGCTGTCAGAACGGCAATGCCGAGGAACGAGCCCACAACGGGGCCGATCGATGGTTGGGAAAAACTGGGCTGCAGGGCGATGATGATGATCGCCCAGATATCCTCGAAAATCAGCAACCCGACGCAGGACCGCCCCGATAGCGTGTCCAGACCGAAGCTCTCGGAAAACAGCTTGACCACCAGCAGCGTCGAAGACCCGGCGATGGCAATTCCGAAATACAGCGGCGCATAGGGTGAGAAGTCCAGGATCGCGCCGCCGATGCCGAACCGGTCGAGCGCCAGCGCCACGATCAGCCCGAACCCGATGCCCAGGGGATATTGCAGCAGCCCCACGGTGATGATGGTGCGGCCGCTGTTCAGGATCTTGCGGACATCGATTTCCAGGCCGATCATGAACAGCAGAAGGACAAAGCCAAGCTGGGCGATGGTGTCGATGTTTTCCGGTTCGGTAACCAGGCCCAGCCCCTGTGGGCCGGCAATCAGCCCGGCGACAAGGAACCCGGCGATGCTGGGAATTTTCAACCTGACGAAAACCACGGCCAGCAAGCCCGCCAGCAACAGGCAATAGCCGATGTCCCGGACCAGCGGCGGCAGGCTGGCACCGCCGGCGAAGGCCGGGCCGGGCAGTGTTAACAAGATTATCGCGAGGACGACGAAT
Source organism: Rhodospirillales bacterium (assembly GCA_024644185.1). Taxonomy (GTDB): domain Bacteria; phylum Pseudomonadota; class Alphaproteobacteria; order UBA8366; family JADFVY01; genus JAHELM01. The sequence goes on from JAHELM010000040.1 coordinate 6,898, forward strand.
CCCGCGCATTTGCGGATCGAATCCAGATGCATTGCCAGCCCTGCCGAACGCGGGTCTACTTTGAATTTCTTGCCCTCGCGCCCTCCCTCTCCGGGAAACGCTACGATATGGACGCCCGCGGGGCAAGCGGCATGCGGCCGGGGTGGCTCCCGATATGCGTCGGACTTGATCCCTGCGCGAATTCCGCTATGCATTCTCCTCCGGAACGGCTGAATGAAAAGGGATGCGCGCACGCCATGTCGAAAAAAACCGAAAACCTTGTCCGCTCCTATTACGATGCCTTCAACGCCGGCGACGTGGACGGGTTCCTGGCGCTGCTGACCGACGACGTCGCCCATGACATCAACCAGGGTGGCCGCGAGGTCGGCAAGCCGGCGTTCCGGGCCTTCCTCGGGCGCATGAACGAATGTTATCGCGAGCGGATCGCCGATCTCGTGGTCATGACCAATTCCGATGGCGGCCGCGCGGCAGCCGAATTCACCGTGCATGGCCGCTACCAGAAGACCGATGCCGGCCTGCCCGAGGCGAAGGGCCAGACCTACGTCCTGCCGGCCGGGGCCTTCTTCGAAATCCGCGATGGCCGCGTTGCGCGGATCAGCAACACCTACAACCTGCCCGACTGGGTGCGTCAGGTGGAGGGGGCGTGAGCGGAACCCCGCCCGCGCCGGGCGGAATCGAGTTCGCGCTGCTGACCGGCGAGAGGCTGGGGCGGCATTTGCCCGCGCTGGCGGCGCTGCGCATCGAGGTGTTTCGCGACTTCCCCTATCTCTACGACGGCGATGCCGCTTATGAGGAAAAATATCTGCGGACCTATGCCGAGGCGCCGGGCAGCGCGATCGTCGGCGCCTTTGCGGGGCCCGATCTGGTCGGCGCGGCGACGGCGATCCCGCTGCGCCATGAGGCCGCGGGCATCGTCCGGCCATTCCGCGAGCGCGGCATGGATATCGGCCGCATCTTCTATTTCGGCGAATCGGTGCTGCGCAAGGCGTGGCGCGGGCGGGGGATCGGCGTTGCCTTCTTCCGCCATCGCGAGGCGCATGCGCGGGCGTCCGGCGATTACACCCATGCCTGTTTCTGCGGCGTGATCCGGCCCGCGGGCCATCCGCGCCGGCCGCCGGACCATGTGCCGCTGGACGATTTCTGGCGCCGGCGCGGGTTCCGGCCGCTCGAAGGCGCCATCGGCCACATAGCCTGGCGCGATCTCGACGAAGAGGCCGAGACCGAAAAGCCGATGCAGTTCTGGATCAAGACGCTCTGAATCAGGCGAAAAACCCGGTGCGAGTCGACGCCACGGCTTGGTCGAAGCAGGCTTCCAGCCAGTCGTCGAGGCCCCGGCATGCGGCCCCCACCGCCGCGCTCCAGTCCACGTATTCCCGGCCGCGCGCCGTCGCGGCCGCCCGACGGTGTCTTCTGAATGTGGGGAGACGAGAGCGAAGTCTCTCGGACAGGCAGTCGGCACGGGTTTTGGGCGACCGCCAACCCTCGCGCAAGGTGGCGCCGGGCCACGCCAACATTACGGGATGACGATACCCTCCGGCTAACGGGCCTTCGGTCGGGCCAGCGCGGCGCCCGGCCAGTTGGGCGCGTGGCCGCGCAGATACTGCACCGGGACCGTCATCGGCGCGCCCAGCGCCTCGGCCGCGTGCCAGGGCCAGCGCGGATTGTCGAGGACGGCGCGGCCCAGCGCCACCATGTCGGCCTGGCCGTCCGTCAGCGCCGCCTCGGCCTGATGCGGGTCGGCGATCATACCGACGGCGCGCGTCGCGATACCGGCCCGCCGCCGCACCGCCTCGGCATAAGGCAGGTGGTAGCCGGGGCCGACCGGAATTTTCAGCCCCGGCGCGTTGCCGCCGCTGCTGACGCAGACATAGTCGAAACCCTCGGCCTTCAGTGCCGAAGCCAGGGCCACCGCCTGATCGATGTCGACCCCGTCCTCGCGCCAGTCGGTGCCGGTGATGCGGGCGCCGAGCGCGTGGGTTTTCGGCAGGGCGGCGCGCACGGCGCGGGCAACCTCCAGTGGGAAGCGCAGGCGGTTCTCCAGGCTGCCGCCGTATTCGTCGCTGCGCCGGTTCGATATCGCCGAGATGAAATTATGCAGCAGATAGCCATGCGCCATATGCACCTCGATCGCCTCGATACCCAGCGCGACCGATCGGCGGGCGGCGGCGACAAAGGCATTGCGGACGCGATCCATGTCGGCCCGGGTGGCGGCATGCGGCGTGTGCCAGTCGTCGGCGAAGCCGATGGCGGAGGCGGAAACCGTCTGCCATGGGTCTTCGTCGGCCCGCAGCGCGGCGCCGCCCTCCCAGGGGCGTTGCTGCGATCCCTTGCGGCCGGCATGGGCCAGTTGGATGCCCCATTTCGTGCCGGGCGGCGAGACCCGGCGTGCCGCCGTCAGCACGCGGCCCAGCGCGGCCTCGCAATCGTCGGAATACAGGCCCAGGCAGCCATGGGTGATGCGGCCGTGCCGTTCCACCGCCGTCGCCTCGATGACGACCAGCCCGGCGCCGGAAAGTCCGAGTTGCATCAGATGTTGCAGGTGCCAGTCGGTGGCGCAGCCATCGCTGGCGCTGTACTGGCACATCGGCGCGACGACGATGCGGTTGGAAAGATCCTGCCCGGCAAGGCGGATGGGCGAGAACAGCTTCGACATGGCGGCGGAGTCCTGACAACAAACGGTTTCACGGGCTGGCTACACATACGCCGCCCGGCGAAAACCGCAAGCCCCGCCGCCCTGTCGGTCGATACGCTCAGACTGTTTCGTATTTGTTGCCCTTGAAGGCGCCGACCATGCCGTCGAAGCCTTCATTCGTCTTTTTCCAGGTCTTCAGACCCTTCATGGCCTTCAGCCAACGCGCGATATTCGGGTATTTCGTGAAATCGCAACCGATTACCTCGCCCGAGGTCAGGATCGCCGCGCTGAAATAATCGGCGATGGTGATCTCGTCGCCGCACAGGAACTTCTTCTTCGGCCCGATCAGGTGATCGTTCAGGATCCGCATCCAGTTTCGCGTCTTGTCCTGGCCCCACTTCACTGTGCCGGCCTGGGCCTTGTCGTCCGGCCGCTTGTGATGCGGGAAGATCTGCGGATAGATCAGACCGTAGCCGTAGTCGCGATAGAGATTGGAGTTGATCCAGTCCATCGCCTCGTTGACCCGGGCGCGCTGCTTCAGGTCCTTCGGATAGGCCTTCGATCCGGTCTTGTCGGCCAGGTATTTCAGAATGGCCGAGCTTTCCGTGAGAACGAATCCGCCATCGTCCAGTACCGGCACCTGCCGGCTGGGATTGATCTTCGCATAGGCCTCGCCGTGGTGTTCGCCCTTCATCAGGTCGACCAGTTTGTATTCGATGTCGATGCCGCTTTCGGCGGCGAACAGCATGATCGACCGGCACGTCGTCGAGACCGGATGATAATAGAGCTTCATGTCTTGGTACCTCCCTGTACCCTGTTGTTAGTGGCAGGGAGAATGCCTCATCGCCGCGGGAAGTCAAGATGGGGACGCGCGCTACAAAAAATAAACAGTCAACATCGGCACCGCCTTCAATTACGCCCGTGTATAAGTCCGGATGCGGTTTTGTGAAGAACTCTGCTCTAAAAAACTCTGTTGAGGGGCGGTTCTTTTCGCGTGAGGACCCGCTCGACATTTTCCCAGGCGGTGCGAAACAGAAATGCCCATGACTGGCGCGTCACACCCGCAATGTGCGGCGTCAGCAACAACCGATGAGCGACATCCCCTTTCAAGGCCAACAAAGGATTGTCGAGTGGCGGAGGTTCGCTGGAATACACGTCTACGGCAGCACCGCCCAGATGCCCCGATATCAGGGACGCCGCCAGCGCGGCTTCGTCCACGATCCCGCCCCGGGCGGCATTGATGAGGATTGAGCCCGGGTTCATGGCTGCGAGTTCCGCCGCGCTGATCAGGTTCGTGGTGTCAGGGATGAGCGGCACGTGAAGCGTCACGACGTCAGCCACCCGAAGCAGTTCATCCAGGGACAAGGACTGTGCGCCCAGTTTCTGCGCGGCATCGCGATTTGTCGGCGCAGGGTCGTAATATACGATACGGCATCCCT
>JAHELM010000448.1 GCA_024644185.1 Rhodospirillales bacterium
GCGGATTCTGCCGCAGACCGTCCGGCATGGCGGCAGGTCGAAAGTCAATTGTCTGCACATGTCGCTTGTCGATCTGTCCAGGCGCACGAGCACCTTCGGCGGACTGCCGGATCAGGACTTGGTCTATTCCCTGGGACTCCTGGACTATTTCAGCGCCAACCGTGCCCGGCAGCTCGTCCACAACCTTTTCGGGCATGTGACGCCGGGCGGCGTTCTGGTGATCGGCAATATGCGCAGGTCGCCACAGAGCTGTCTCTGGCCGATGGAATTCGTCAGCGACTGGCGGGTTCATTATCGCGACGAAGCCGAGATGATGGCGCTTGCCGAGGGTCTGCCCGTTACCTCGGTGCGGCTGGAGGCGGATCCGACCGGTCGCGTCTATCTGCTGTTCCTGCAAAAGGCATAGTATCGGATCGCGACACCGGTCAGGTGCCGATATGCAATGGCAGCCGCGGCTGCCCCTGGTTGAGGACACGGATCGCCGGAATGCGGGCGGTCACGACGGTCCCCTCGCCGGCCCGGCTTTCCAGTTCCAGGGTCCCGCCATGCAACTCCATGATCTTGCGGGCTAGCGGCAGGCCCAGGCCGGCGCCCGCGCGTTCGCGCGTATAGACGCTTTCGGCCTGAAAGAAGGGCTCGGTTGCCCGGCGCGCCTCTTCCGGCGCCATGCCGATCCCGGTATCCGAAACGCGAATCAGGCAATCGCCGTCGTGCCCATCGACCAGGGACAACGTCACGGCGCCGCCGGGCCGGGAAAATTTCACCGCGTTCGTCAGCAGGTTTATCGCGGCCTGCCGTAACAGCCGGGGGTCGCCACGCACACGCGGCGATTCCGCCTCCACCTTGAGCGCGCAGCGAATGCCGGCGGCGTCCTGCGACGGGCCGACCATGCGCAGGCAGTCCTCCGCCAGCATCACCAGATCGACATTCTGCTCGTTCAGCTTCATCTTGCCGGTTTCGGCCCGCGCCAGATCCAGAATATCGCTGATGATATTAAGCAGATGGGTCCCGCTGCTGCGAATGTCGTTCGCATAATCCAGATATTTTTGCGCCCCCAGCGGACCGAACATCTCATGCTGCATGATTTCGGAGAAACCGAGGATGGCGTTCAGCGGCGTGCGCAGTTCATGGCTCATATTGGCGAGGAAGCGGGTCTTCGCCGCGTTCGCCGCGTCGGCTCTGCGCCGCAGCCCCTCGGACCGCGCGCGCTCGAGTTTCAGCAGCCGCATGTCGATATACATGATGCGCCAGTAATATTCCTGGGCGTAATTGATCAAGCCGCCGAAGGCAACCGCGAACATCAGAAAGAAATCGTTGTTGATCAATGTGACGGTCGGGATCGGATTGACCGCGATCGCCACCCACTGGTACACGGCGAACAGTGCCAGGGAGCACAGGACGGAATAGGTGTAATGCACCCTGAGCACGCTGGAATAGAACATCACGACGATGATCAGCCCGGTGTAATACGAAGCGTTTCCCGGTGGCTCGCCAACCGCCGTCATCGCCAGGATGCTGCAACCGAGACCGAACATCCCGAGAGTCAGAAGCAATTGGGGTGCGCGGAGAAAAATCCGGCTGTGCGTCAGCAGCAGCGAGCCCAGAATCACCGGCAGGCCAAATCCATAGCGGATTGCCAGAATGCCCGCGAGCGAGTCGGTAAAGACCAGGGCGTCCAGAATGCCGAACATGGCATAAATCGCCGCCCCCATGATCCCGGCCAGACGAATGACCGGCAGCGATTCGCGCACATGCGCGCGCAGGAACCGCTGTTCGTAGTTCCTGTTGGTAAAACGCAGCCATCTCCGGTCCAGCGCCGCCGGCCCCGTGATCGGCCTAACCATTTGCGAATCGCGACAAAGTTCTGGTTCCCCGATTGCTCCGCCATCCGTCGCCGGTCATTATCCTTCTCGTGTGGTTAACGTTTTATTAGCGAAAGAGAGCTCCCGTTCCCGATCCGCGAACTGTTGGACATATTCGCGGACGGGAATACGAAAAAAAAGGACCCCACCAATGGTGGAGCCCTTCTTTCGCAATCGCATGCGGTCCGGCCTGCCTCACCCGGCGCGGATTTCGCGCAGGAAGCGGTCCACCTCGCCGCGCAGGCCTTCCGCCTGGCGGGCCATTTCCTCGGAGGCCGACAGAACCTGCGTCGCCGCCGCGCCGGTCTGCCCGGCCGCCGAACTGACGCTCTCGATGTTCTGGTTGACCATCTGCGTGCCCTGGGCCGCCTGCTGGACGTTGCGGGCGATTTCCTGGGTCGACAGGCCCTGTTCCTCCACCGCCGAGGCGATGGTGGTCGAGATGTCGCTGATCTCGCCGATCACCGCGCGGATCTTCTCGATGGCCCCGACGGCGCCGTTGGTCTCTTCCTGGACGGCGAGGATCTGGGCCGAGATTTCCTCGGTCGCCTTGGCCGTCTGGTTGGCCAGGTTCTTGACCTCCTGGGCGACGACCGCGAAGCCCTTGCCGGCCTCGCCGGCGCGCGCCGCCTCGATGGTGGCGTTCAGCGCCAGCAGATTGGTCTGCCCGGCGATGTTGTTGATCAGGCTGACCACGTCGCCGATCTTCTGCGCCGCTTCCGCCAGCCCCTGCACCGTCTCGTTGGTGGCTTCCGCCTCGCGCACCGCGTTGCCGGCGATCTTGGCCGACTGCCCCACCTGTCGGCCGATCTCGGCGACCGAAGCGGCAAGCTGTTCCGCGGTGGCGGCGACCGTCTGCACATTGGTCGTCGCCTCATCCGACGCGGTCGCCACGTTGCCGGCCTGGCGGCTGGTCTCCTCCGCAGTCGCCGACATCTGCTGGGCGGTCGCCTGCATCTCGGTGGCGGCCGAGGACACGCCGTCGACGACTTCCTTGACCGAACGCTCGAAGCGGCCCGCCAGTTCCAGCATCTGCTGGCGCTTTTCTTCCTCGGCGCGCAGCTTGGTC
>JAHELM010000449.1:0-2017 GCA_024644185.1 Rhodospirillales bacterium
TGACGGACATGTTCCTGCTGCTGCTGCTGCCCGGCGGCGGCGACGAGTTGCAGGGGCTGAAGCGCGGTATCGTCGAAATGGCCGATCTGGTGCTGGTCAACAAGGACGACGGCGATCTGGCACCGGCGGCGCGGCGGGCGGCATCGGAATACAGCGCGGCGCTGCATCTTCTGGGCGCCGGATCGGCGGATTGGCGGGTTCCCGTCGCCACCTGCTCGGCACTTACGGGAATGGGAATCGCCGAGGCCTGGGACATGGTGGGCAAGTTCCACCTGACCATGCAGGCGCGCGGCGCCATCGCCGAACGCCGCGCCGCCCAGGCCCGCGCCTGGATGTGGAGCGAGATCCGCGAAGGCCTGATCGGCGCGTTGCGCGCCGACCCGGGCGTTGTCCGCGCGCTGCCGGAACTGGAGGCCGACGTCGCCGCCGGCCGCATCACCCCGGCGGCCGGGGCGCGAAAACTTCTCGTCGCCTTCGCCCGGCCGGGAGAAGCGCCTTGACGCGGCCCCCCCGGCTGCTCTAAATAGGCGCGCCTGCCGGGCGGAGTTTCGTCCGGCGACCGTTTTTCTGTCGAGGAATTTTAGATCATGGCTCGTCGCTGCACCATCACGGGCAAGGGCGTTCAGGCTGGCAACAATGTCAGCCACGCCAACAACAAGACCCGTCGTCGTTTCCTGCCGAATCTGCAGACCGTTTCGGTGCGGAGCGATACCCTGAACGAAGCGGTGCGCATCCGCCTGACCACCAACGCGCTGCGCACGATCGACAAGAACGGCGGATTGGATGCCTGGATCCTGGGCACTGCCAACCGCAAGCTGTCGGAAGAAGCGCTGCGCCTGAAGCGGCGCATCCAGCGCAAGGCCGCCACCGCCACCGCCGCCTGATCGGCGCGGATTTCGGATTTCGGATAAGCCCGCGGGTTCTCTCGCGGGCTTTTTCGTTGTCCGCGGGGTCCAATCGCCGGTTTTCGTACATGAAATCTTAGAATTTGCGCCCTAGACTCGGCGGTCAATCGCGGAGAGATGGGGAATCATGGGGTCGGTCAGGCTGAAGATCAACGAATGTCTCGCGACCGAATGGGGATTCGGCGAGGAGGGCGGCACGCCGTCCGAAACCTGGCCCTTCGACCTGAAATACTGGGGCGAGGTCGAGGGCTGGGAGCTGTATCTCTTCGTCGAGGCGGGAACGCCACGCTATGCCGGTTATGCCGACGATGTCGGCGTGATCTCGGCCACGGTTTCCGACATGACGCTGGCGGATCTGACCGCCGAGTTTCGCGGTGGCGACTGGATTTCCGAACACCTGCCGGTCGAACTCAACGATTCCGATACCGAATCCGACGACTCGATTCCGCCCTATTCGGAACGGCTCGCGGCCATCGAGGCGCTCGGCCGCGAGGCCGTGGGTTCGCCGGTGGAGGTCGTGCGCGGCTACTGGCTGGAGGCGACGGGCGGGTATCTGGGCCTGGTCCGGCAGCCGCGCGAGCGCGAGGCGCTGGTGGTCGGCACCGGCCTGCCGCCGCTTCACGTCAGCTTTCCCAAGGCCACGCCGGAGCGGCGCATGGCCCTTGCCCTCGGCCGGCACCTGGCCGCCGCCGATTCCGAGGCCGAATCTGCCTGAACACGCCTCGCCGCCCGGTCGCTAGCCTGTAGCCCTCACGGCGCCGTCGGGTTAGGATCGACGCGACAGCGAGGAGAGCGACCCATGTTCGACCGTCGCGACGTGCTCAAGGGCGCGGCCAGTGTTTCGCTGGCCACCATCCTGGCCGATCCGCGCCTGGCCCGCGCCGCGGCCTCGGGCCTGCACGAATACACCGTCAACACGCCGGGCGGCCAGCGGGTCAGCGGCGCCCTGGCCCTGCCGCGCGGCGTGCCGGCGCCGACCGTGGTGCTGATCCACGAATGGTGGGGCCTGAACGACCAGATCAGGGCGGTGACCGCGGAACTCGGCCGGCGCGGCTATCTGGCGCTGGCGGTCGATCTGATGGATGGCAAGGTCGCCGCCACCCCGGACGAGG
>JAHELM010000449.1:2027-2923 GCA_024644185.1 Rhodospirillales bacterium
GACCCAGGCGGTCCGCCCGGAACGCGCCATCGACACGCTGGCCGGCTGGATCGAATGGCTGCGCGTGCATGATGCCTGCAATCGCAAGATCGGCACGCTGGGCTGGTGCTTCGGCGGCGGCTGGTCGCTGGCCGCCGCCCTCGCGACGCCGGTCGAGGCAACGATCGTGTATTATGGCCGGGTGACGCAAAAGGCGGCGGAACTCGCCGCCCTCAAGGGACCCGTTCTGGGTCATTTTGCCACGAGAGACAAATTCATCACCCCCGCGACGGTGGCGGATTGGGAGGCGGAAATGCGATTGGCGGGCAAGGCCTTCGAGACCCACTGGTACGATGCCGACCACGCCTTCGCCAATCCGACCGGCGCCGCATACGACGCGCCCGACGCGGCGCTGGCCTGGGATCGCAGCCTGGCATTTCTGGGCCGGCTCCTGTGATTCGCCGCGTCATCGTTCTGGCCATCGGGCTGGCCTGCGGCGTCGCCGTATCGCAGGTTCCGGAATTCGTTCAGCAATACATGCAGCGCCTGGGCGGCCAGCTGGATGTGCTGGGCGCGCAGATCGCCGATCTGGAGACCCGCGCCGCCGAGGCTGGCCTGTCCCGCGACGCCTATGTCATGGCGCTGCAGACCAGCGTCGATCCCAATGGGGTGCGCGAGGGGGATTACCTGGCCGAACTGCCGCTGCGCTTCGAGGCGGTGCGGGTGGCCTATGCCGATCTGGCCCGGGCGGCGCCCTGGAAGCGCGGGATCGTTTTCATCCGGCGGTATGAGCCGACGACCATCGCCGCGACCTGGGGCGATTTCCGGCCCGGCATTCTGGTGACCGCGGAAGGGCTGGGATACGGGCTTGCCGGATTCGTCGTCGGCTGGTCGGCGGAACTGGTGCTGATCGCGCC
>JAHELM010000450.1 GCA_024644185.1 Rhodospirillales bacterium
CGCGATCCTTGCCGACGAAATCGCGCTGATCGCCGCGGCGATCCCCGGCCGCCCGCCGGTGACGCATATGCATTGAGGCGGCGGGACACCGACGATCCTGTCGGCCGCCGACAGCACGCATCTGATGGAACGCATCGGCGCGCTGTTCTCGGTGACCCCGGATGCCGAGATCGCCGTCGAGATGGATCCCCGCACGGTGACCCGGGAACACGTCACGGCGCTGGCGCGGGTTGGCGTCAACCGGGCCAGTCTGGGCGTGCAGGACTTCAATGACCAGGTTCAGCGCGCGATCAACCGCATTCAACCCTACGAGATGACCGCGCAGGTGGTGGACTGGCTGCGCGACGCCGGAATCCGCGGCATCAATTTCGACCTGATGTACGGCCTGCCCTACCAGACCGTCGACGACGTCAACCGTACCGTCGACCTGGCCGTGCGCATGCAGCCGGACCGCTTCGCCGTGTTTGGCTACGCCCATGTGCCGTGGATGAAGACGCACCAGAAGATGATCGCCGAGGATTCGCTGCCGGATGTCATGGCCCGGTTCGAGCAGGCCGAGGCGGCCGCCGTCCGGCTGGCCCGGCACGGCTATCGCCGGATCGGCCTGGATCATTTCGCGCGCGAGACCGATGCCATGACGCTGGCCCTGGACAACGGTACGCTGCGCCGGAATTTCCAGGGCTACACGACGGACCCCGCCGCCGCATTGATCGGCTTCGGCGCATCCTCGATCGGTGCCCTGCCGGAAGGCTATGTGCAGAATTCCGTGCCCATGCACCAGCATGCCCAGGCCGTGCGGCAGGGCCGGCCGGCCGTGGTCAAGGGTATCGCGCTGACCGACGAGGACCGGCTTCGCCGGGATACGATCGAGCGGCTGATGTGCGATATGAGCGTCGATCTGGCGGACCTGACCGAGCGCTATGGTCGGCCCGCCGATCATTTTGCGGACGAGATCGCCGCGCTTGCGCCGATGATCGCCGACGGCATCGCCGAGGTGCGCGAAACGCAAATACGCATAACCGAATTCGGCCGCCCCTTGATGCGCGCCGTCTGCGCGGTTTTCGACCAGTATCTGGAGGCCGGCGCGGCGCGGCATTCCCGCGCGGTGTGACCCCGGCTCTCGCCATCCGTTCGTAAAAAGATCAGCGGCCGCTTCCCCGGATATCCACCCTGTCCTTTGGGGAAGCGGCCGCCCTTCGACGCCGAGCTGGGGGGTTATGGCTACTCGGCGACGATTTCCCAGCTGCCGTCCGGCTGACGGCAGGCAGTTCCGTATGCATTCTCGACCTGGCCGCCGATCACCACCTGCTGCTGATATTCGCGGCAGTAGCGGCCGGGCGCGGCCTCGTAGGTATTGACCGGCGTGATGCTGCCGTAACTGCCGGTCTGCGGGTTGTTCCAGGTCACCGTCGTGCAGGTCGGCGTGGCTTCAAGGGCCTGGCCCATGCTGCCCGTGGCGTAGGTGCGATCGACGGTATCGACCGAGCGTCCCATGTCGGCGCCGATCAGGGCGCCGATCAGCGTGCCGACGCCGACCGCGGCCAGTTTCCCCGTGCCCTTGCCAAGCTGCGAGCCGACCGCGGCGCCGATGACGCCGCCGACGATCGCCCCGCCGGTCTGCGACGACCCGGCGCGCGGCGCCGGCGCATACCCTTCGCGGCAATAGACCTGCTGCTGGGCGGGCTGGCTGCCATAGACAGGCTGGCTGCCATACACCGGATAAGGCTGGGCCGGATAGGGCATGATATAGACCGGATAGGCGTAGGACCGCGCATAGACGTAGGGGCCATAGGCATAGCGATATGGCGAGGCCTGGTAGTTGTACGAATAATTGTAGGTGTATACGTGATTGACCGTTCCGCCGGTATATTGCGGCGGCGGCACGGGGCGCGGCGCACCGTATCCCGGCGGCGGCGGCGGCGGACGGGAGCCGTGATCGGGGCCGTGTTCGCGGTCATGGCCACGACCGCGATTGACCTCGCGGGCCACCTGGCCGACAGTGCCGGCACGCGCGCCCTTGCCATTGCCCTGAAGCCATGGAAACTGGGCCGGGTCGGCGGCGGCCGGGCTGGCCGCGAAACCGGCCAGCAACACCGATGCCGCAAGGCCGGAGACGAGTCTTGTTTGCACAGTCGAGGTTCGGAACACCATGTTACCCTCCATTCCGGACGACCGCTCAGGTCGATGTTGCACAGGATCGCAGACCGGCCGTGAACCGATCCTGAACGGCCTGTTCATCCGCCGTTCAGCCGCCCGCCCGTACCTATGGCGGATGCGAATTCTCGCTATTTTCCTTATGCTCGCCGTCGGTTTGGCGCTGCCGGGCGGGCTTTCGGCGCAGCTTGGTTCAGACCAGGATGCCGCGCGCGCGGCCACCGATTCCGGCCTGATTCGCCCGCTGCCGGAAATTCTGGCGACGGTCGGGCGCAAGGTCCCCGGCCGTGTCGTCGACGTGCAACTGGACAAGAGCGGCAAGCCCTGGACGTACCGGATCAAGGTGTTGAACGACCAGGGCAACGTGGTGTCGGTCGCCGCAAACGCCGAGACAGGCCAGATCATGACGATTCAGGGGCAACGCTGATGCGTCTGCTGGTCGCCGAGGACGATCCCGATCTGGCCGCGCAACTGGTCGAGGGCCTGCGCGAGGCGGGGTATGCCGTCGATCTGGCCGGGGATGGCGAGGAAGCGCAGTTTCTGGGCGAGACCGAACCCTATGACGCGGTGGTGCTCGACCTCGGCCTGCCGGGTGTCGACGGCATGACGGTGCTGGAGCGCTGGCGGCGCGGTGGCCGCGCCATGCCGGTGCTGATCCTGACCGCGCGCGACCGGTGGAGCGACAAGGTGGCCGGCTTCGATGCCGGAGCCGACGATTATCTCGCCAAACCGTTTCGCGTCGAGGAGTTGCTGGCGCGGCT
>JAHELM010000451.1 GCA_024644185.1 Rhodospirillales bacterium
CCTGGTGCCGCGAAAAATGCGGCGTGGTGGTGGGCATCGGTATCGGCGAACTGAGCGGCCGCGCCTTCCGCATCGCCCATATGGGGCATGTGAACGCGCCGATGGTGCTGGGCACGCTGTCGGTCGTCGAGATGGGACTGCAGGCCTTGGCCATCCCGCACGGCAAGGGCGGCGCGCAGGCCGCCATCGACAGCCTGGCGCGGGCGGTGCCGGGGACCCGCCCGTAAAACGAAATCCCCCCATTGCCGGGTCCGCCGTCCGGCGGCTAAGCTGCCGCGACTTTTCCGGCCAGCCATTGCGGGACCGCCTCATGACCCTTCCTAAACATCTGCGCTTCGACACGCTGAGCCTGCATGCCGGGCAGCGGCCCGATCCGGCGACCGGCGCGCGCGCCGTGCCGATCTACCAGTCGACCTCGTTCGTATTCGACAGCACCGACCATGCCGCCGCGCTGTTCAACCTGGAACGGGCCGGACATATCTACAGCCGCATTTCCAACCCGACCGTGGCGGTGCTGGAGGAACGGGTGGCGGCGCTGGAGGGCGGCGTCGGCGCGGTGGCCACCGCATCCGGGCAGGCGGCGCTGCATCTGGGCATCGCCACGCTGATGGGGCAGGGCGGGCATATCGTCGCCTCGTCGTCCCTGTATGGCGGAACGGTGAACATGTTCCTGCACACCCTGCCGCGTTTCGGTATCCAGACGACGCTGGTCAATCCGCGCGACCATGAGGGATTCCGCAAGGCGATCCGCCCCGAAACCCGGCTCGTCTATGGCGAAATCCTGGGCAATCCGGGACTGGAGGTGCTCGACGTGCCGGCCATCGCCGGAATCGCCCACGATGCCGGGCTGCCGCTGATGGTCGATTGCACCTTTGCCACGCCCTACCTGATCCGCACCATCGACCACGGCGCCGACATCGTCATGCATTCGGCGACCAAGTGGATGGGCGGGCACGGGCTGGCCATCGGCGGCGTGCTGATCGACGGCGGCCGCTTCGACTGGGAGGCTTCGGGCAAGTTCCCGACCCTGACCGAACCCTATGCCGGCTATCACGGCATCGACTTCGCCGAGGAATTCGGCCCGGCCGCCTTCGCCATGCGGGCGCGGGCCGAGGGTCTGCGCGATTTCGGCGCGGCGATGAGCCCGCAGAACGCCTTCTATATCCTGCAGGGGCTGGAAACCTTGCCGCTGCGCATGCGGCGCCACATGGAAAACACCGCCACGGTGCTGGAGTTCCTGCAGGGCAACGACGCCGTCGAATGGGTGCTGCACCCGACGCTCGCCAGCCACAAGGACAACGCGCTGGCCAGGACCTTGCTGCCGAAGGGCGCGGGCTCGATCGTCAGTTTCGGCGTCAAGGGCGGCCGGGCGGCCGGTGCCCGCTTCATCGAGGCCTGCGCGCTGGCCTCGCATCTGGCCAATGTCGGCGATGCCAAGACGCTGGTGATTCACCCGGCCTCGACCACGCATCAGCAGATGACGGCGGAACAGCTGAAGGCGGCGGGCGTCGGCGAGGAATTGATCCGCCTGTCGGTAGGCCTGGAAGACCCGCAAGACATCCTCGACGATCTGAAACAGGCGCTGCGCGCCGCGGCAAAGGGCTGAGGAGGCGCGCCATGGAATTGAAAGTCAACGGCAAGCGCGTTCACGCGGCGACCGGCGGGCGCGAGTTCGATCCTGCGCTGCCGGCGGTGATCTTCGTCCACGGGGCCGGGCTGGACCGCACGGTCTGGGCCTTGCAGACCCGGTATTTCGCGCATCGCGGCCATGGCGTGCTGGCGGTCGATCTGCCCGGTCACGGTCATTCCGAGGGCCCGCCCCTGCCGAGCATCGAGGCCATCGCCGACTGGCTGGCGGCGACGATCGCGGCGGCCGGCCTGAAGGACGCGGCGCTGGTCGGCCATTCCATGGGGTCGCTGGTGGCGCTGGACTGCGCGGCCCGGCATCCCGAGCGGGTGCGCGCCGTGGCGCTGGTCGGCGCGGCGGCGGCGATGCCGGTGCATCCCGACCTGCTGGCGGCGGCGCAAGCCAACGATGTCTCGGCGCGCGAGGCGATCACCTTCTGGGGGCACAGCCGCCCGGCGCAGATCGGTCGCGACCAGGTGCCGGGCCTGTGGATGGTGGGCGGCGGCATGCGGCTGCTGGAACGCGGCGCGCCCGGCGTCCTGCACAACGACCTGAAGGCCTGCGCCGCCTATGCGGGTGGCATGGCGGCGGCGGCAAAGGTAACCTGTCCGGTGCGGCTGATCCTCGGTGACCGCGACGGCATGACGCCGCTGAAGGGCGGAAAGGCGCTGGCCGATGGATTTCACGCCGCCGAGACCATAATCCTTCCCGGCTGCGGCCATATGATCATGGCCGAACAGCCGGATCGGGCACTCGATGCGCTGATCGGTTTCGTCTGACGCATCCGGCCGGCGCGCCGGGAGGAGGGGTGGTTTGAGCCAACACAGCCAGTTCGGCCTGCTGCGCAGCCGGCGGTTCCTGCCGCTGTTCCTGACCCAGTTCCTGGGCGCCTTCAACGACAACGTGTTCCGCAACGCGCTGGTGATCCTGGTCACCTACCGGGTGACGGCGGAAAACGGAGGCGACCCGCGCATCCTGGTGCAGATGGCGATCGCCCTGTTCATCCTGCCGTTCTTCCTGTTCTCGGCGCTGGCCGGGCAGCTTGCCGACAAGCTGGAAAAGTCGCGCATGATCCGCTGGGTCAAGGCCTGGGAAATCGGCGTCATGGCGCTGGCGGCGGTCGGCTTCTGGCTGTCGGCCGACGGCATTGGCGCGGCCGAGATCTGGATGCTGATGGCGGTGCTGTTCATGATGGGCACGCAGTCGGCTTTCTTCGGCCCGCTGAAATACGGCATCCTGCCGGACCATTTGAAACCCGACGAGCTGATCGGCGGCAATGCGCTGATCG
>JAHELM010000452.1 GCA_024644185.1 Rhodospirillales bacterium
GGCGGGCGCGGCTGGACGATGGCGCGACGGTGGAATTCGACCGCGCGCTGGTTGCCATCGGCCTCGTCCCGCGCGCCGAACTGGCCGCCGATGCGGGGCTTGCAGTGGATGGTGGAATCGTCGTCGATACGCTGCTGTGCACGGCCGATCCGGACATCTTCGCGCTGGGGGATTGCGCCCGTGGCCCGGCCGGGGTGCTGCCCTTCGTGCTGCCGCTGATGGCCCAGGCCAGGGCGCTGGCGGCGACGCTGACCGGCAACCCGACGCCCCTGCATCTGCCGGCCCTGCCGGTGTTGATGAAGACGCCGGCCCTGCCGCTGGTGGTCTGCCCGCCGCCCGCCGGCGTTGCCGGGACATGGGCGGTGTCGGGCAGCGGCCGCGACCTGCGCGCGCTCTACCGGGCCGCCGACAGCACCGCCATCGGCTTCGCCCTCAGCGGAACCGAAACCGCCGCCCGCCAGGCGCTGGCGGGGACCATGCCGGATCTGCTGGCTTCGTGACGGGGCGGGATCAGAAGTCGGATGGGCCGGCGGGTTTGGAAAAGGCTTCGGCCCGCGCCCGGTCGATGCCGATGATCGAATGGGTGGCGGTAAGGGCATGGCCGGCGAAGGCCGGGTCCAGCCGGAACTCGACCACGCGGTACCAGATTTCGCCCGGGCCCACCGCATAGGCGTGATCGACGCAGAGGCATTTGAACTTGAAGCCCAGCGCGTCCTCCACCGGGTCGATGGCGTGCGGGGCGGCGAAGAAGTACAGCGGCGCGCCGGTCGGGTTCCGCACCACCAGGACGAAGCGTTTCCGGCCCCCCGGTTCCAGCGCGAAGGACGAGCCGGCCATCGGCCCGGCGACCGGCGCGTCGTCCAGTTTCGCCACGCTCCGCATCGACCACAGCCGGGCGTCGTCGCCCGGCTCGAACAGCTCCACCGGCTCGGCGAAATTGCGATAGTCCCAGGCCACCGTCACCGTCACCGGATCGGCCAGCGCCGCACAGGGCAGGGCAAGGGCCAGAAGCGCGGCGCCAAAGGTCGCCCTCATGGGGCGCCGCCCTCCCGCGTCAGCAGGAATTTCTTGAATTTCAGCTTCTTGCCGCCGCTTTCGTTGACCAGCGTGAACCCGCCATCGCTGCCGGGAACGATATCGACATATTCCTGGAAGATGTCCCGGGCCGTCACGCCCTCCGGCAGGTCGGCCTTGTTGCAGTCGCGGCCGCAGCCGTTGCAATCGCCGTAGATCTCGGTCTCGTAGTAAAGGCCGAACAGCCGCAGCCGCTGCCCCTCCACGCCGGTTTTCGGCTTGGCGATCTCGTAATTCCCCAGGGCGAAATATTCGTGCGGCTCGTCCTCCTCGGTGGTCCCCGACAGGTAGAAACTGCCGTCGGCCCGCAGGCGCAGCTTCGCATTGAACCCTTCCGCCCCGGGCTCCGTGCGCCCGATAAAGGAATCGTTGAGCAGGGCGACGGTTCCCGCCCCGGCGAACGCCGTCCGGTTGGCGGCGATGGCTTTTTTCAGTGTCGGCGCGGGGTCCAGCAGGAACCATTCGCCGTCGCCGAAGAAGCGCAGCTCGCTCAGCACCAGATCCTTGTATGACTTGCCGGGATAGGAATCGGCGATTTCAAAGCGCAGATTGCGGCCCATGAAGGGTTTCGGCAGGTCGATGATCTGCGAACCGAGCGTGTCGGCCACCGCGATCTCGGCGGAATAATTGCCGTCGCCGGTGATGCGGATGGTTCGTGCCCGGCTGTTCGCCGCGCAATGGGCGATCGATCGCTGATAGCCGTTCCACAGGCGGATCTTTTCGATCCGGCGCGGCTGGTCGAAGGCGAAGCGCAGGCTGACGCCCTTTTCCTGCTTGTTCGATGCCCAGCCGTATTCGAACCGGGAATCGAACAGGAAGATCGGATCGTAGGCGCTGGCCGGGGCGAGGACGCTGTCGGACTCGACCGTACCGGCCACCAGCGCCGGGGTCTTGATCGCATAGGGCTCGCCGTCCGGGCCGCGGACGGTAATCCCGCAGATCCGGAAACCGGTGTTGTTTTCGAAATTGACGGTCAGCGAACGGGTCTGCACGCTGCGCCCGAAACCGTCGAGAACCAGCCGGTCGCCGTCCTTGTGCCGGTCGTATGTCGGCCAGACGTCGTTTTGCGACTGGGTCTCGGGCGAGAGGATCCATTCGTCGAAATTGAAGAAGACGGAAATGCCGGGGTTTATGCCGGATCCGCAATCGTCGAATTCCAGCCCGGTCACCGGAATTGGCTCGTCGAAGTAAAGGTGCAGCTTGACGAAACGCGCCTTCGGGTCGGGGCTCCAGCCCTCGCCGGTGAAGATCGAGAAGGGAAGTTCCCGAGACAGCGCGTTGGTATAGGCCATGGACAGCCAGGCATCGGCGGCGCGTGCCGCCTGGGCCTGGGCCTGGGCCTGGGCCGCGAACGCGGCGACCATCAGCGGTGCAATCCATTTCATGGTCATGCGCTTGTTCCCGTTCCTCATTCGACGATCCTGTACCTTGCCTTGATTTCGGCCTTCCGCATCGCGTCGAAATGCCACCATTCGATGGGAAGCTGGGTGAACCCCGCCTCCTCCATGACCCCGCGCAGCAGATGCCGGTTGGCGACCTGCGCCGCGGTCAGCCGGCCCTCGGCCAGGAACCGGGCTTCCAGCCGCGGTTTCGCCAGTTCGGTGAAGTCGTCGAAGGGCGTGCCCATGTCGAGCTCGCGCCCGGCCCCGTCGAGGATCGAGAGATCCACCGCGAAGCCGTAATTGTGGACGGAGCCGCCCGCCGGGTTGGCCACATAGTTCTGCCCGTCGGTGCCCTTGACATGGTCCCACAGGATCTGTTGCACCGAGCGCGGCCGCAGCGCGTCGAGGATCACCAGCCGGTAGTCCGGCTTCAGGCGCTTGAGCCCGGCCG
>JAHELM010000453.1 GCA_024644185.1 Rhodospirillales bacterium
TGTGCGCTCTCTCGTGGGATGAAATTTCCGCCATTAAGATTCGTTAAAGACTCCTGCGCTACCTTTGGGGCTTCCGTTTCTCGATCGGCGCCAGTGCCAAAGGAATTCATTCGATGCGCAAGATGATAGGAATTTTTGCGGTTGTCGGCGGCTTGACCGCGGCGGCCTTGCCAGCTTCGGCGGATGTCGCCGTCGGTGCCGGTGTCGGTACGATGGGCTGGGAACTCGATGTCGCCACCGAGGTCAACACGTTCCTGGCGGTGCGGCTGAACGGGAATGTCGGCAGCTTCACGATTCCCGATCTCGGCTTCGGCGGCAGTTATGGTGGAATCGGGTACGACGTGCACGGCGATCTGCGGTCGCTGGGGTTGGTCGCCGATTTCCATCCGCTCGGCCTCTCGCCCATCGGTAGCGGCTTCGTCCTGTCCGGCGGCCTGTACTACAACAAGAACGAGTTCGAGTTCACCTCGGCGACGGCGGGAACGTTCACGGTGGGCGGCACCTCGTATACAAACCCTGTTCTCGTCGCCAATTCCACGTTTCCGGACTGGGCTCCCTACGCCTCGGTTGGTTATGACGGTACCTTTCACGGCATTCTGCCGGTAAGTTTCTTCATGCGCGCCGGGGTCCTGTTCCAGGGCAGTCCGTCGGTGACGTTGCGCGATGCGTCGGGCCTGGTAACGCCGGCCGACCTTGCCACCGAGGCGCAGCAGCTCCAGAACGATATGTCGAATTTCGAGTACTACCCGGTCTTTGCGATTGGCTTGACGATCAGTTTCTGACCGCATCGGGTTCCGAGTGCGCGAGAGGGGCGGCCTGGGGCCGCCCCTTTTGCTTTTTCTGGGCGCCACGATGCCGCGGCAGCCCATTTTGCGGCATTTTTTGTCCAGCCATTCACGGCTTTGGGCTATCGCCCCCTTTTCCCGGACGCGGCAAATCCAATATACTTGTACGCAGGAAGCAGTCGGGCATTGGATATGGCGGAGAACGGGAACAACAACGGAACCGGGCCGGGCACCGGCACCGGGGTGGTGGTCAAGACCAGGACGCGGACGAAAAAACCGTCCATGTACAAGGTTTTGTTGTTGAACGACGATTATACGCCGATGGAGTTCGTCGTTCATATCCTTGAAAGATTTTTCGGCAAGAGTACGCAAGAGGCGACGCAGATCATGTTGCATGTGCACCGGCGCGGTGTCGGAATCTGCGGAGTTTTCACGTATGAGGTCGCTGAGACCAAGGTGAACCAGGTGATGGAATTCGCACGCCGTCACGAGCATCCGCTACAATGCACGCTTGAGAAGGAATGAAGTCGGTGCTGTCTCGTAATCTGGAAGAGTCGATTCATCGGGCCATGGTGGATGCCCGCGAGCGGCGGCATGAGTTCGCCACGATCGAACATCTGCTGCTGGCGCTGTCGGAAGATCCGGATGCGGTCGCCGTGTTGCGCGCCTGCGGCGTCGATCTGGACAAGCTGCGCGAGGATCTGGGCGGTTATCTCGACAACGATGTCGACTATCTGGTCGCCGAAACGCTGGCCGATCCGCGGCCGACCGACGGATTTACCCGTGCCCTGCAGCGCGCCGCGATCCATGTGCAGTCGTCCGGCCGCGAAGAAGTGACGGGCGCCAATGTTCTGGTCGCCACTTTCTCGGAGCGCGAGAGCCACGCGGTCTATTTCCTGCAGGAGCAGGACATGACCCGGTTCGACGCGGTCAATTACATCAGCCACGGCATCGCCAAGGTTCCGGGCCTGAACGAAACCCGCGGCGTCGAGGGGGCCGAAACCGAGGCTGCCGAGGAGAAGCCGGCCCGAAAGGGTTCCGAGGCACTCGACGCCTATTGCGTCAACCTGAACCAGAAGGCCAGGAAAGGGCGTATCGACCCGCTGATCGGTCGCCAGAGCGAAGTGGACAGAACCATTCAGGTGCTGTGCCGGCGGCAGAAGAACAATCCGCTTTATGTTGGCGATCCCGGCGTCGGCAAGACCGCGATCGCCGAAGGGCTGGCGCTGCGTATCGTCAAGGGCGAGGTGCCGGACGTTCTGAAGACCGCCACCATCTTCGCCCTCGATATGGGTGCGCTGCTGGCCGGTACACGCTATCGCGGCGATTTCGAGGAGCGGCTGAAGGCGGTGCTGCGCGAACTGGACGAGACCGAGGGTTCGGTCTTGTTCATCGATGAAATTCATACGGTGATCGGTGCCGGTGCCACCAGCGGCGGCGCGATGGATGCATCGAACCTGCTGAAACCGGCACTGGCCAGCGGCACGCTGCGCTGCATCGGATCGACCACCTACAAGGAATTCCGCAACCATTTCGAGAAGGACCGCGCGCTGGTCCGCAGGTTCCAGAAAATCGATGTGGCTGAGCCGAACATCGAGGATACCGTCAAGATTCTGCGTGGCCTGAAGCCCTATTACGAGAAGCACCACAATATCCGCTATACGGCCGAGGCGATCCGCGCGGCCGTCGAACTGGCGGCACGCTATATCCATGACCGCAAGCTGCCGGACAAGGCGATCGACGTGATCGACGAGGTCGGCGCGGCCCAGATGCTGCTGCCGGAATCGCGGCGCAAGAAGACCGTCTCGGTGAAGGATGTCGAGGCGGTGGTCGCAATGATCGCCCGCATTCCGCCAAAATCCGTGTCGAAGGACGATACCAAGGCGCTGCAGAATCTCGAGCGCGATCTCAAGACGGTCGTGTTCGGGCAGGATCGCGCGGTCGGTGCCGTGGCCAGCGCGATCAAGCTGGCGCGCGCCGGCCTGCGGGAGCCCGAGAAGCCGATCGGCTGCTATCTGTTCTCTGGTCCGACAGGTGTCGGCAAGACGGAAGTGTCGCGCCAGCTCGCCCGTATCATGGGCATCGAGTTGAAGCGTTTCGACATGTCGGAAT
>JAHELM010000454.1 GCA_024644185.1 Rhodospirillales bacterium
CACGCGGCCGATGGTGTTCAAGATGGGGGATGGGAGAGTCCCGCCGCGCTGGTGACGCTGTTGCGGCATGTGCGGCGTGCCGAGGCGCGGGGCCGGTGACGCCGGACGAATTCGCCGCCGGGACCGGTGTTTCACGTGAAACATTGGCGCGGCTGGAGCGCTACGCGGCGCTTCTGAACAAATGGAATCCGACGATCAATCTGGTGAGCCGGACCACGCTGCCGGATCTCTGGCGTCGTCATATGCTGGATTCGGCGCAGCTGATGCCGCTGCTCCGGCCCGGCACGCGAGTTCTGGTCGATCTGGGCAGCGGCGCCGGGTTCCCCGGCATGGTTCTGGCCATCATGGGGGTGCCGGAGGTTCATCTGATCGAGTCCGACCGGCGCAAATGTGCCTTCCTGCGCGCGGTGGCGCGGGAAACCGGGACGACGGTGACGATCCACGCGGCGAGGATCGAGGACGTGCCCCCGATCGCCGCCGACGCGATCGTCTCACGGGCCCTCGCGGATCTGACGGAACTACTACATTTGGCGGTCAAATTCACATGTCAACACAGCATATTGCTATTTTTGAAGGGTCGGAGCGTCGATAGGGAATTGACCGAGGCGGCCAAAGGGTGGAGTATGCGGACAGAGAAATTGCCGAGCCGCACCGACTCGGATGCGTCAATTTTACGTCTGGAGGCTATTTCCCGTGCTCTACACACCCGCTAAGGCACTGATCGCCACCGCTCCCCGCGTCCTTGCGCTCGCCAACCAGAAGGGCGGCGTCGGCAAGACGACCACCGCCATCAATCTGGGAACCGCCCTGGCGGCGGCCGGCAAGCGGGTCCTGATCGTCGATCTCGATCCCCAGGGCAATGCCAGTACCGGCCTCGGCCTGCAGGTCGCCGACCGGCCGGTCACCACCTACGAGGTGCTGATCGGCCAGGAGAAGATCGAGCAGGCGGCGATCGAGACGGCCGTGCCCGGCCTGTCGGTCGTGCCATCGACCCGCGAGCTGTCGGGCGCCGAGATCGAACTGATCGACATGGAGCGGCGGGAGTACCGGTTGGCCGATGCCCTGAAGGGCAAGGCGGAGACCTGGGATTTCGTGCTCATCGATTGCCCGCCCTCGCTCAATCTGCTGACCCTGAACGCGCTGGTCGCGGCCGACGCCGTGCTGGTGCCGCTGCAATGCGAATTCTACGCGCTGGAGGGGCTGAGCCATCTGCTGCGCACCATCGAGCGGGTGAAGAAGGCGCTGAACCCGCGGCTGGAGATCCAGGGCGTGGTGCTGACCATGTACGACCAGCGCAACAATCTGTGCGACATGGTCGCTTCCGACGTGCGCGGCCATTTCGGCGCCAAGGTCTACGAGACGGTGATCCCGCGCAACGTGCGGGTGTCCGAGGCCCCGTCCTTCGGCAAGCCGGTATTGCTCTATGACTGGCGCTGCACCGGATCGCAGGCCTATATCCACCTGGCCAGCGAGATGCTGCGCCGCGAACAGGGAGTGGCAGCATGATGGCCGCCGAGGACAGTCGCCGCCGCGGGCTTGGACGCGGCCTGTCGGCCTTGCTGGGCGACGATCCGGCGGCCCCCGCCGCGGCGGACCCGGCCAAAGGCGGCACCCCGTCGGGCAGCCTGCCGGTGGAATATCTGCATCCCAGCCCGTACCAGCCGCGCCGCCATTTCGACGACGAGGCCTTTGCCGCGCTGGTCGAGTCGGTGCGCGACAAGGGCGTGCTGCAGCCGATCCTGGTTCGGCCCGATCCGCGCGACCGCGGCCGTTTCGAGATCGTCGCCGGCGAACGGCGCTGGCGGGCGGCGCAGCAGGCGCAGCTGCACGACGTGCCGGTGGTCGTCAAGGAGCTGTCGGATCGCGACACGCTGGAAGTGGCGCTGGTCGAGAACCTCCAGCGCGAGGATCTGACCCCGCTCGAGGAGGCCGAGGCCTATCGCCGGCTGATGGACGAGTTCGGCCATACCCAGGAAATCCTGGCCCGGGCGGTCGGCAAGAGCCGCAGCCACGTGGCCAATACCCTGCGGCTGCTCGGCCTGCCGGAATCGGTGCGGCGGATGGTCGACGAGGGCGAGTTGTCCGCCGGTCATGCGCGCACCCTGGTGAATGCCAGCGACGCGGAAGACCTGGCGGGGCAGATCGTTCGTCGTGGACTGAACGTCCGCCAGGCCGAGGATCTGATCCGCAAGGCGCGCGAACCTGGCGCCACGAAGCCTGACGGTGCGGCGAAGGCTGGCGCCATGGCGCCATCCGACCCCGACGCGGCCGATCTGGAACACCGGCTTTCGGACCGGCTGGGCCTGAAGGTCGCCGTCGCCTCGAAAGCCAGTGGCAAGGGCACGCTGACCATCCATTTCAGCTCGCCCGAACAGCTCGACGATGTGCTGAGGAAACTCGGCGCCCTGTGATCGCGACGGTTGCGGCCGGTTGCCACCAGCGCCCTGAAGCCCAACGGTTTCAGGGCGTTCGCTTGCCCGCCGGCATCAGGGCGCGCATTTTTGCGCCGGTTTCAGGGCGCTCGCTTGCGCGCGGGTTTCAGGGCGCTCATTTTCGCGCGGGTTTCAGGGCGTTCGCTTGCGCGCGGGTTTCAGGGCGCGCGTTTCCGCGCCAGGGCGGAAACCTGAAGCAGGGCGCGGCCGCAGATCGCCTCCTCCGGCATTCCCGTGGTCTTGCACAGCCGTTCGGCCTCCAGAACCTGGGCCAGCGCCCGGCTCAGCGCCTCGCGCCGCCAGCGCCCGGCCTGGGCCACCATGCGATCGACGTGGAACACGAAAACCGGCGGCTGCAAACCCTGCGCCGCCTTGCGGCCCTGCTCGCCGGCCTCGAGCCGGGCGGCAATCCAGTGCAGGCGCAACAGATGCCGCGCCATTGCCCGCAAAATAGCGAC
>JAHELM010000041.1 GCA_024644185.1 Rhodospirillales bacterium
CAGGATGCCCAGGAAGATGGCCGTTTCCGCGCTGCCTGGAATGCCGAAGGCCACCGTCGGGATCAGCGCGCCGCCATCCTTGGCGTTATTCGCCGCTTCCGGCGCGATGACGCCGGCGATATTGCCGCGGCCGAAGGAATCGGGGTCGCGCGAGGCATGGACGGTGGAGGTATAGGCCAGAAACGAGGCGACCGTGCCGCCCAGCCCCGGAATGGCCCCGATGACGGTGCCGATCAGCGAACCGCGCAGCAGCACCGGCCAATGCGTGAAGACAGCCCTGATGCCGTCCCACACACCGGTGATGCGCTTGGCGCCCTCCTCCAGCGAGGCTACCGAGCCGCCCTTGAGCGCAAGTTCAATCATCTGGCTGATTGCGAACATGCCGGTCAGGGTCGGTACCAGCGGAATCCCGTCCCACAGATAATCCGAGCCGCCGGTGTAGCGAATCTGTCCGGTGATGGCATCGACGCCGACGAAGGCGAACAACAGGCCGACTCCGCCGGCGATCAGGCCGCGCAACAGCTTGCCGCGGGCCGAGACGGCGATTGCCGTCAGTCCCAGCAGCGTCAGCAGAAAGAACTCCGCCGGTCCAAACAGCAGCACCACCTGTTTGGCGATCGGGATGACGACCAGCAGGGTGATGACGCCAATCACGCCACCCAGCGCCGAGGCCGTCGCCGAGGCGCCGATCGCCTTGCCCGCCTTGCCCTGTTTGGCCAGCGGGTAGCCATCGAACACGGTCGCCGCGTTCGGGGCCGTGCCCGGGGTATTGATCAGAATTGCGGTGATTGAGCCGCCAAACGGCGTCGCCCCCATGACGCCGCCGGCCAGATACATGGCATCCAGCGGATGCATCGAATAGGTGACGGGGATCAACAAGGCAAGCGCGGTCGTGCCGCCCAGCCCGGGGATCACGCCGAAGCACAGGCCGAGCGCAACGCCCAGCACCACATATACCGCACTGCCGCTGGTTACGATCGCCAGCACGGCGTCAAACAGAACGTCAAAACCCATCTCTCGCGCCCACCTGCGTAAGCGGGGAAGGGCACGGCGCACCACCCTGGATGCGCCGCGCCTCCCGTCTTGTTATTGCTGCTGCTTCAGGAAATCGGCGAACTGGCCATAAAAACCGGACAGCCCGGCCATCATGGCCGTGGCGTCGTCCGATCCGACGGCGTCGATATCCTCGCCGGCGCCCTTCGCCCAGTCCTGCACCTCGGCCGAGGCCGCGGCCTTGATGAGGGCGTCGGACAGCCGCTTGCGGATGTCGTCCGGCAGTCCGGGCGGCGCGCCGATCAGGCGGCGCAGGTCGAGCTTGGCGAATTCCTTGTAACCCAGGGCGCCGGAGCTCGGCACACCCTCGACCGCCGGCCCGTCGGTATAGGTGACGATCAGCCGCAGATCGCCGGAGTCGGTATACTTTTTCAGCGAAGAAATCGGCTTCAGGGTTCCATCGACCTCGCCGCGCATGACCGCGATCATGGCATCGTTCGAACCCTTGTAGCCGGTGACGTTCACCAACGGGCAATTGATCATGTTGAACGAGATTCGGGCCGCCACGGACGAGGTGGAATTGGCGCCGGTATCGGACAGCTTCACCGGCCGGCCGATGGCACACAGATCCTCCACCGACTTGATCGGCGAATCGCCCTTGACCGCGATGGCGTAACGCGAGGTTGCCAGGTTGGCAATCCAGGTCACCGCGTCGAGGTCGAAGCCGAGATCCTCGCCCATTACCTTGGTCACGGTGTAGCCGGGGATATTGAAGATACCGATCGTGTAGCCATCGGGGTCCGAACGGAAGACCGATGCGGCACCCTTGGCGCCACCGGCACCGGGGATGTTCTCGGGCACCACGGTCGCGCCCAGTTCCTTTTCCAGCGCCGGCGCGAAGGCACGGACGATGGTGTCGAATCCGCCGCCCGGGCTGTACGGGATGACGAATTTGATCGGCTTGTCATTCGGCCATTCCGCCGCCGCCGGGTTCGCCGCGAGCGCCAGCATCGCGACGGCAACGCCTATACCTGTCCAGTTACGCATTCGGGTGTCTCCTTTCCCTCGATCTTGTTGCCCCGGGATTTTCCCTGGGGACGTTGCTTGTCGTCCTTGCGAAATTTTCGGGGTCGCAGGCCCCTTCACCAGTTCGCGAAACCGTGTTCGTCGAACAGTGCACCTCTGTAAAGCCGGTAATCCAGCAGAACCTCGAATACGACGTAGACGAAGCTGAACGTCGCGACTGCCGCGATTGTCGATTCGCGCCAGGGGCGGCGGCCGTGCCGGCGCATGAAGGCCAGCACGAACATGCCGATGCTGGGAAGAATGCCGATCGTCAGCATGCCGGCGGTACACGCGATGACCCAGAGAAACTGAACAGCCTCCGCCTTCCAGGACGGATTGTGGTTCATCTCCCGGTTTCGGAAATCGGCGCCCCAGACATCGCGGAGTACCCTTGAGAACGGAAAGTCGAGGCGGCTGAAAAGATCGATCGCCGACAGAGCCAGAAGGCCGTAGCAGACCAGCAGCGGCACCTCGCGCGCCACCCGGCCCAGCGTCTGTGACCAGGCGATTACGCCCACCGTCAGCGCAATCAGCACCAGCGGCGGATACACGGATCGCACCGCCATCGGGGCTTCGGATTTCTTTTCGGCACTCAACGTCCGCCCTCCTCGTTTACGCCGACGGAAACAGCAGCGACTTGATGACCACGGGCACCGCGCCGGTTGCCCGCAGCACTTCGCCGATATCGATGTAGTCGAATTCCTTCAATTCGATCCCGTCGATGGAAATCACTGGATTGGCCAGACCTTCCTCTTGTCGGCAATGGATGCCCAGAAGGCCGCCGATATCGCCATCGACCACCAGGATCAGCGGGTGGCCGCGCCCCAATTGCGGCTGCAATCCGGCGATGACACCCCGGCTGAACCCGCGCAACCGATGGAAGGTCGCCGAACCGCGCCAGGGCGTGGCGATGGCGACGGGGCTTTCGCCGTCGGCCAGATCGTGCCGTACAAGCGCTGAGGTGACCGCCGAGGCTACCGCCGCCGCGTCGATGACATCGCCGGAAAGGTCGAGTATCGGGGCGACGACGGGCACGTTGCGGATCGGCAAGGCTCCGTCCGGGTCGAGGTAGACCGTGCTGCCGCTGACCTGAACCGTGTATTGCGAGGCACCGATAACGGTCGCCCGGATGCCCTGGATCGCCGGAACGACCACCTTCCCCCAGGCCGCGACGCCGCGCAGCACCGCCGCCGCCAGGTCCGGGCCGAGATCGTGAAATCCGCCGTCCTGCCGCTGGTAGATGAATTCCGAAACGCCGCCGGAAAACGTCAGGCGCGCGGGATCGGCGGCGGCCAGGGCGGGCAGGCGCAGCCAGCCGGCGCAGGCCTCGCCGCGCGCGGCACCAAGGATCCGCGCCGCCATGCCTTCGGCGATCGACCGGCGGGCCACGGCGTCGCAGCGATCGCCTTCCTTCAGATTCAGCCCGGCCGCCGCGATATGGCGGCGGCCGAAGGGTTCGATGCGGACAATCCGCTCGTCACCGTCGAACACCAGCAGTCGCGCGCCGGCCTCGACCGCGGTCACGCTGGCGACGTCGCCATCGACGCAGAGTGCTATCTTCGTGGTGCCGCCGCCGATATCGATGTTCATGACCGGACCGCCCGACCGCGCCGACAGGGCGGTGGCGCCCGATCCATGCGCCGCCATCAGGGTTTCCAGCCCGTCGCCGGCGCTGACCGCCACGAATTTTCCCGCCTGTCGGGCAAACACATCGCCAATGGCGCGGGCATTTCCGCGGCGGACGGCAACCCCGGTCAGGATCAGCGCGCCGGTATCGATGCTCTCCGGCGTCAGGCCGGCGGCCGCATATTCCCGGGCGACGAAATCGCCCAGCGCGGCCGCATCGATCTCGTCATTGTCGCAATACGGGGTCAGCAGGATTTCCGACTGCCGCAGGATGCGGCGTTCGGCGACGATGTATCGGGTGTCCATGCGCTCAAGCACTATGGTCGAGAACAGCAGATGCGAGGTGGAGGACCCGATATCGACACCGACGCTGGTCAGTTCGATCTCGTCCTCCTCGATCAGGCTTCGGCTGGCCGCGCTGAAGAAGATGCGGCCACCGGCCGGGCTCGACCCGGCGGCCTGTGCGATCCCGGCCCCGGTCATTTTCCGTCCGGCTTTGCGTAGCGCGACGGTTCCATGCGGATGGTGCCGTTGTTGCGGGCAATGTTGCGCGCGAATTCCTCGCGAACGAACGGATCCTCCATCCAGTACGGAATCGAGGTGCCGCCTTCGGTCACGTCCATCGCCGTATAGTCGATCTGCTTGTCGCCCGGGGGCAGGCCGGTCACCAGGCTGGGGTGGTGCGGGCCGAACCAGGCCGTCAGGCGGAACGGTTCGTCCGAGGTGTTGAAGTGCTGATGGTACCAGCGGTCGCCGCCGGGCGCCGCGCTGACCATGCCGACGGGTTCATAGTCCACCCGTTTCACCTTGTCCGCATGCCCATCCTTCCACGGCGTCTCGCCACAGTCCTCCGGCCAGGTATACGTGTAGCCCTTGCCCTTGACGCAGATCAGGATGGCGGCCGAGGTATGGGCATGCGCCGTCGAATAGCGGCCGGTCTCGTGCTGGCCGATCCAGAAATAGAACTTGTTGCCGGTCATGAACGGTTCCACCCGGCGGTAACCGGGCGAACGCCGGTTGTCCAGTGGCAGCTCGCAATTGACCACGTCGGGAACCAGATTGGTGCGGCGCATGGCGAGGCCGCGGATTGGATCCGGCTCGATGTCGTCGACCGGCTTGTAGAAATTCTCGGCCCCTGAAAAGCGGTCGGTGAACTGGTAGTGCGTATTGAAGATGAAATCGGTATTGCCCACCAGATTTATCAGGTTTGGCGCGGTAGTGCCGGCCAGCAGCAGTGCCGGGCTGGACGTGGCGTTTACGATGCGGTGCCAGGCATTGACGGGGATAGAGAACAGCGAGCCCTGCTGCCATTCGAACACATGTTTCTTGCCGCCCTCTTCCAGCCACACCTCGGTCGAGCCGCGGCCCTCGACGACCAGAAAGATTTCCTCGTAGAGATGCCGCTCGGTATTCAGCGCGCCGGCGCCGGGGATCTCGACGACATAGCTGCCCCACTTGCCCTCGGTGCCGTGCAGCTGGATATACGATCCACGCCCGCCGGTCCGTTTCCAGTCGACCAGCGGCAGATCCTGCACCTTGCGCACGCCGATGCCGCGGAATACGGGCAGCCCTTCGCTTTCCATGAATCGGTCGTAATCCGACCGCGGCTGGCCGAATTTGCCGAATCCGGCGCGCTCGCCACCCTTCGGTTCATGCCAGTGGACGACCCCGCCCGAATCATGTGGCATCCGACCCTGTCCTCTCTTTTTCTTCCCTTCTGTCGACACTAGGCGTTCCGGTTCCCTCCGTCAATGGGACGGCGTTCCGCGGGAAGGAACATAGTGCCTATCCAGCAGCAACGGCGATCACCCCCAGAGTCGCCAGAACGGCCGCGCCGACGATGCGAAAATCCGGCCGGACCTCGGTGCGGAATACGACGACGGACAGGAAGACGGAGATGAAGGTTTCCAGCGACGAGATCATCACGACCGTCGAGATCGATTCGTAGAACAGCGCCGCAAACAGCAGGATCTGGCCGGACGAGATGCACATCCCGGCGCCGACGATCCAGCGGTCGATACCGACGAACAGGGTGCGGATATCCGCGCGCCGGGCCGGGACGACAATGGCCGCTGCGCCAAAAAGCAGCAGGCCGGCAAGGGCGCTGATCATCGTTCCGAAGGCGGGCGCCGCGACGGTGTCGAGTCCTTGTTTCCGCGCGATATACGAGGTCGCGTAGGCCAGTGCCGAGGCCACGCCCCAGAGGTAGTCCGCCGGCCGAGGTTCAATGCCAGACGATCCGTCGCCCCGCATCCTGAACGACCGATGGATCAGGATGGCGAAGGCGCACGCCACCAGGGCCATGCCCAGCCCATCCAGCCCGCTGATGGTTTCGCCCAGCAGCAGGAAAGCCAGCAGCACAGAAAAGAACGGATTCAGGCGTTTGACGGCGGAACCGCGGGTGACGCCCAGGCGGCGCAGCGAGGCGTAGAGGAACTTTCGTCCCAAAACCACGGAAAACAGCCCGGAAAGCGCGTACCATCCGACGCCGGACAGCCAGATCCTGCCGGTTTCGGCACCGGTCCTGGCGCCCTCGACGATCAGCCAGGCAAGACTCGACAGGGCAAAGGTGAAGACGATCGAAAGCAGCACGCCGCGATCGTCCGAGGTGCGGGCCGCGCTCTTCGAAACGAACACGTTGGAGCCGGCGAAGCAGGCCGCCGACAGAAGCGCGAGACCGGCGCCGGTTAGCGATACCGACATGCGTCAGCCTTCCCGGACCGGGCGGTCATGCCGACGCGTCGCGAATTGCCCGCCATACGCGCTCCGGCGAGGCCGGCATGTCGAGATGGCGCACGCCAAGTGGCGCCAGTGCATTGCAGATCGCGTTCATGGTTGCCGCCAGGGCACCCACCGTGCCCGCCTCGCCGACTCCCTTGACGCCCAGCGGATTGGCGCGGGTCGGAACCTCGAGAGTATCGAGGATCAGCGCGGGGATATCGGCTGCGATGGGCATCCGGTAATCCATGAACGAGCCGGAAACGAGTTGCCCGGAATCCCGCTCGTAGACGATCGCCTCGCCCAGCGCCTGGCCGATCCCCTGGGCGATGCCGCCATGCATCTGGCCTTCCACCAGCGCGCGGTTCAGGACCACGCCGACATCCTCGACCGCGGCATACCGCACCACCTCGACCAGGCCGGTATCGGGATCGATCTCGACCTCGCACACATGGCAGCCATTCGGGTAGGTGACCGCGGGCGGCAGAAATTCGCCGGGGGCGGAAAGTTCGCCGCCCGCCCGTTCGGCGGCAGCGGCCAGCGGCAGCGACAAGTCGGTACCGGCAACCGTGAATTTTCCATCGGCAAAAGCGACATCCGCCGGCGTCACCTCGAAGGCCTCGGCGGCGATGGCGCGGCCGCGCTCGACCAGCGCGCCCAAGGCATTGAAAAGCGCGGATCCGCCGACGACCAGGGCGCTGGATCCGCCGCTGCCACGCCCGCCGGGAAGCAGATCGGTATCGCCCTGCCGGAAAGTGACGCGGTCCGGCGCCACGCCCAGACTGCGCGCCGTCATCAGCGCCAGACCCGTCTCGTGGCCCTGGCCGACGGACATTGCGCCCGGACGGATTTCCACGTTCCCGTCCGGCGTCACGCCGACCCAGGCATGATCCTTGCGCGGCTGGCGCAGCGGGCCGCCGGCGACCTCGATCGGGTTGGCGATGCCGAGGCCGCGCAGGCGTCCGCGTGCCTGGGATTCGCGCTGCCGATCGCCAAATCCCTCAAGGTCCGCCAAATCCGTCGCACGGGCCATGACCGCGGCGAAATCGCCGCAATCGTATTTGAAAACCAGCCCGGTCTGGAACGGCATGGCTGTCTTTGGCACCAGATTGCGGCGGCGCAGCTCGAAAGGGTCGATCTCCAACTCGTGCGCCGCCAGATCGGCCAGCCGCTCGATGACGTATGTGGCTTCCGGCCGGCCGAATCCTCGATAGGGCGCGGTCGGCGCGGTGTTGGTGAAGATGCCGACAATTTCGGCCGCGATCAGCGGCGTGCGATAGACCCCGGCGATACCCCCGATATTGTTCAGCAGCCCGAGGGAACGGCGCGAGAAATAACAGCCGATGTCGGCCTGGAAGCGCACACGCAGCGCCAGAAATTCGCCCCTGGCATTCAACGCCAGTTCCGCTGTGCCGCGCGCGTCGCGGCCGTGATCGTCGGAAAGGAAGGCCTCTCCCCGATGCGAGACCCAGCGCACCGGCCGGCCGACGCGCCGCGCCGCCCAGACCACCAGCGCATCCTCGCGGAACAGACCGCCCTTCATGCCGAAGGACCCGCCGACATCGCCGGCAACCACGCGTACCCTTGACGGATCGACCCGGAACACCTCGTTTGCCAGCCGGTCGCGCACCGCGAAGGGGCTCTGCGTGCTGGTATGCAGGATCAGGCGACCCTCGTCGTCGCAGTCGCCCAGCGACACGCGCGGTTCCATCGCCG
Organism: Rhodospirillales bacterium; assembly: GCA_024644185.1. Lineage (GTDB taxonomy): Bacteria > Pseudomonadota > Alphaproteobacteria > UBA8366 > JADFVY01 > JAHELM01. The sequence continues at coordinate 8,119 of JAHELM010000041.1, forward strand.
CGGCGATGACGCGGGTGACATTGAAATCCAGCCGCGTAACATGCGATGCCGCCCGCAAGGCCGCATCGACCGCATCCGCTTCGCCCATTCGCTTCACGAAGGCGACATTGTCGGCCGCGGTTTCCCACACCAGCGGCGCGCCGGCGGCCAGCGCATCTCCGGCATCGACCACGAAGGGGGCGTCGGCGATGTCGACCGTGACGAGTTCCGCTGCTGCCTCGGCGGCGATGGCCGATTCGGCGACGATCATGGCAACGGGTTCGCCCTGGCAGCGGATCCGGTCACGGCAGAGCAGCGGTTTCGGGGTATCGACGGGCATGCCGCCATCGTCGCGCGGCGCGGCGATATCGCCGGCCAGTTCGGCGATGCCGTCGGCGTCAAGATCGGCAGCGGTGAAGACAGCGATCACCCCGGCGGCAGCGCGCGCCGCCGCCGTGTCGATGGCTAGGATCGTGCCGCTGGGCTGGGCGGCGCGCACGAAGACGGCATGCGTCAGGCCAGCGGGAGAAAGATCGCCGGTATAGCGTCCGCGCCCCGTCAGGAGCCGGAAATCCTCGATGCGTTCGATGCTGTCCCGGCGATCGGTACTGTTCATGCGGCGCGAAGGCCTTTGGTGATTTTCTCGTTGTTTGACAATTAGACGGCGCCGCCCGTAAAGTCCAGAACGCCGTTCCACATGAAGGAACCATGTGTCGCGGCGGCAAGCTGGGGGGGATGCCGATGGACGATGCTCGGGCGAGATCGGAAACCGTTGAGGCCGAGCCGACGGCGGCGCCGCTCGACGAGGCGGTTTCCTGGGGCAGCGACGTCGCCGCGCAGATGCTGCGGCGGCTGGAGATTCCCTATATCGCGCTCAATCCGGGCGCCAGCTATCGCGGCCTGCACGACAGCCTGGTCAACCATCTGGGCAATCGCGATCCACGGATGCTGATGTGCCTGCATGAAGAGCACGCGGTCGCCATCGCGCATGGCTATGCCAAGGTCACGGGGCGGCCGATGGCGGTGGCGCTGCACAGCAATGTTGGGTTGATGCACGGGTCGATGGCGATCTTCAATGCCTGGTGCGACCGCGCGCCGATGCTGATTCTGGGCGCAACGGGCCCGGTGGATTCGGCGCAGCGTCGGCCCTGGATCGACTGGGTGCATACCGCGCAGGACCAGGCCGCGCTGATCCGCAATTTCATCAAATGGGACGACCAGCCGGGATCGGTCGCGGCGATTCCCGAATCGCTGCTGCGCGCCTGGCAACAGACTGCAACCGCGCCCCACGGGCCGGTTTATGTCTGCCTCGATGCGGGTATCCAGGAACAAGCCGTGACGGGCCCGGTCGCCTTCCCCGATCCCGCCCGCTATCGACCGGCGCCGCCGGCGCGACCCGATTCGCAGACCGTGGCGCGGGCGGCGGCGGTGCTGGCCGCCGCCGAGCGCCCGGTGATCCTGTTCGGGCGCGGCCGCCGTGACGAGACGGCGTGGCGCAACCGGGTGGCGTTGGCCGAGCGGCTGGGTGGCGCCATGCTGTCCGACCTGAAATCCGGATCGACGGTGCCGACGGACCATCCCCTGCATGCGGCGCCCCCGTTCAACAAGTTGTCGAAGCAGGCGAAAGCGACACTGCGCCAGGCCGACGTAATTCTCAGCCTCGGCTGGGTCGATCTCGGCGGTGTGCTGCAGCGGGCCTTCGATGGCGAGGCTCCGGCCGCGCGGATCATTCATGCGGGCCAGGACATGCATCTTCACAATGGCTGGGGCAAGGAGCATCTGGCCCTGGCCCCGGTCGACGACTTCCTGCTGGGCGATGCGGACGCGGCGGTCGCCGATCTGCTGGCTGCCTTGCCGCCGGACATGGTCGCCCGGCCCGGTCCGGCGCCGGCGGCAGGCGTGAAAGCCGGGAAGGGTGCGGACGTCGTGCTGACGCTGGAGGATGTGGCACGGATGCTGGCCGCCGCGGTGGACGGCCAGCCGGTGACATTCCCCGGCCTGCCGCGCGGCTGGCCGGCCGATCTGTGGCCACAGCGGCATCCGCTGGACTATCTGGGCAAGGATGGGGGAGGCGGTGTCGGATCCGGTCCCGGGCTGACCATTGGCGCAGCCCTCGCCTTGAAGGACAGCGGAAGGCTCTGCGTCGGGGTGATCGGTGACGGCGATTGCCTGATGGGCGTGAATGCCCTGTGGACGGCGGCCAAATATGCCATTCCGGCACTGATCGTGGTCGCCAACAACCGCTCGTATTTCAACGACGAACTGCATCAGGAAGGGGTCGCACGGGAGCGCGGTCGCAATCCGGCCAATCGCTGGGTCGGCCAGGCGATCGACCGACCTGCGCCTGACATCGCCAGGATGGCCGAGGCCCAGGGCGTCGCCGCGGCGGGTCCGGTGGTCAATCACGACCAACTCGCCGAGGCGCTGCGACGGGGAATCGCGGAAATTCGCGCCGGACGACCTTTCCTGGTCGATGTCGTGATCGACGCCGCGCGCGGACGCGAGCCGGCCGAAATCAGGGCCGGCGCGGGCGGAAAGAAACCGGGGTGATCGAGGCAGGCGTTCCTTGACAGCGCGGCAGTTCGCTCAATACATTCAAGAACGCCGTTCCGTCCTACGGAACAAAACCGAGCCGAGA
>JAHELM010000455.1 GCA_024644185.1 Rhodospirillales bacterium
CAGGCGCGCAAGCTGGTCGGGTTCGTCGGCCAGCCCTGGGACGCGGCCTGCCTGCGGTTCCACGAGACCGAGCGCGCCGTGCAGACGGCGAGCCGCGAACAGGTGCGCAATCCCATCTACCAATCCTCTGTCGGCCGCTGGAAGCGGTACGGCGACGGCGTGCTGCCGCTGGTCAGGGCGCTGGCGGCATATGGCATCGCGGTGGAAGCCTGATGGCGGCGGCAACCCCGAGCGCCGGCAAGCTGGCGCGCGGCTTCGAGCGCCACAAGAAGGGCGAGCATGCCGCCGCCGAGCGCGATTACCGCGCCGCGATCAAGGCCGAGCCGGGGAATCCCGACGCGCTGTATCTGATGGGCATGCTGTGCCTTGAGAAAGGGCGGGCGAAAGAGGCCGCGCATTTTCTCGACCGCGCGGTCCGCGCGGCCGGCGCGGCGCGCCCTGGCGTCGATCCCGGCTGGCGTCTGGCCCTTGGCACCGCGCGCCGGGAGTTGGGCGAGCACGCGGCGGCGCTGGCGGAATTCGACGCCGCCCTGGCGGCCGATCCGGCGTCGGTCGATGCGCTGTTCTGCCGGGCGACCGCGCTCCACAAGCTGGCGCGCAACGACGAGGCGGTGGCGGCCTACGAGGCGGTGCTGAAGCGCGCCCCGACCCACGCCGAGGCCGCCAACAATCTGGGCGCCCTCTACCGCGAGACGGCCCGGCCGGAGGACGCGCAGCGCTGCTTTCGCAAGGCGGTGGAATTGCGGCCCGATTACGCCGACGCGGTCTGCAATCTCGGCACGGCGCTGTCGGAAGTCGGCCTGTTCGAGGAAGCGCTGCCCTTCCTCGAGCGTGCCGCCGCCGCGCGACCGGACGATGTCGAACTGCTGCTGGCGCTCCTGATGGCGCTGATGCAGTCCGGTTCCGCGGCGCAGGCCGTGGAGCGGGCCGAGCGATTTATCGCCGCCCATCGCGAACCCTCGATCATGGGTTTGTTGGGGGCGGCGCTGATGCAGCTTGGCCGCAAGGCCGACGCGGCTGCCATTTTCCGCGAGGCGCTAGCCTTGGCGCCATTCTGCGCGCAGGCCCTCTGCGGGCTTGCCGAACTCGATGGCGAGGCGGGAAAAGACGAACATATCGAACCCCTGCGAACCCTGCTCGCGAATACCGCCGGCGATCCGCAGACGCACAGCCTCTGGGCCGCCCTCGGCCGGCACCTGGCGGCACAATCGCGGCATGCGGACTCCTTCGCGGCCTTCAGCCGCGCCAACGTGCTGAAGCGTGAACTGCTTCACCGGCGCGGCCATGTCTACGACCGGCGCGCCCGCGCGCGGTATCTCGACCGGATGATCGCCGCCTGTCCGGCGGGCGGCCCTCGCGGGGGCGGCGGCGACGATTCGCGGCGGCCGGTTTTCGTCATCGGCATGCCGCGTTCCGGCACGACGCTGACCGAACAGATCCTCGCCGGCCACCCGGATGTTTTCGGGGCCGGCGAGTTGCACCATGTCGGCAGGATCGTGACCCGGCTGGAGGACAGGTTCGGTTATCCGGACAGGCCGGTTGCCGATTCCGTGATCGGCGATGCGGCGGGCTGGTACCTGAAGGCGATCGGCGATCTGGCCGGCGGCGCCGCCCGCGCGGTCGACAAGATGCCGGGCAATTTCGCCCATGCGGGGCTGATAATCCGCATGTTCCCGAATGCCCGCATCGTCCATTGCCGGCGCGACCCCATGGATACCTGCCTGTCCTGCTTCATGCAGGATTTCGGGGCGACGGGGACGGTGTGGACAACCGATATGGAAGATCTGGCGCATTACTATTGCCAGTACAGCCGGATCATGGCGCATTGGCGCGCCGTCCTGCCGCCGGAAAACCTGCTGGAAATCGATTACGAGGATACGGTCGCCGATCTGGAGGGGCAGGCGCGCAGGCTGGTCGATTTCGTCGGCCTGCCCTGGGACCCGGCCTGCCTGCGCTTCCACGAGGTCGAGCGGACCGTCACCACGTCCAGCCACGCCCAGGTGCGCCGCAAGATCTATACGTCCTCGGTGGGCCGCTGGAAGCGGTACGGCGACGGCGTGCTGCCGCTGGCCCGCGCGCTCGACGCCTGCGGCCGCGGGCCGGGGGCGGCGGCATGACCGGCGGCATGACCGGCGGCAAGACGGGGGGATTATCGCTGCCGCCGCTCTATACGCCGGTCGTCATTGCCGGGACAGCCCGGGATGCCCGCGATGTGGCCGAGGGCCTGGCGCGCGACGGCGCCGAGGCCGGAACCTTCGTCTTCGTCGATCGCGCCGACCGGTTGGACTGCGCCATCGTGCTGTGCCCCGACGATACGCTGGCGGCGTCGCGTCCGGCGGCGATCGCCGCCGTGCTGGCGCTGTCGGACGCGCTGGGCGCGGTCTGCCCGGCCGGGGTCGAATGCGATCTCGCCTGGCCGGGCGGCATCCGGGTCAATGGCGGGATCGTCGGCGGAATCGGCCTTTCGGCGGCGGAAGCGGCGGGCGAGGACGACGTGCCCGCCTGGATGGTCGCCGCCGCCATCCTGCATATCGCGCCCGGGCCGGCGCCGGCGGCGGACGAAGCGGCGGGCCGCGCCTGGCTGGCGCTGGAGGGCTGCGCCGGGGCGGCGCCCCGCGACCTGGCCGAATCCTTCGCCCGGCATTTCCTGAAATGGACCGATCTGTGGCTCGAGTCGGGGCTGGCCCCGCTGGCCCGCCACTGGGTGCACCGGGCAACGCTGAACGCGCCCGACACCGTGGTATCCGTTGCCGGTGACCTGGTTGCCGGCACGATCCTGGGCCTCGACGACTCGGGCGGGCTGATCCTCGACGCGGGCGGCAAGCGGCGGGTCATCGGCCTCGGACCGCGGGTAGAATCGGTCCCGGACGCGCAATAAACCGGCGACC
>JAHELM010000456.1 GCA_024644185.1 Rhodospirillales bacterium
AGCGGATGATTGGGGGCAATCGTCGCCCCTGCGACGACTGGGAGCCGCCAGAGACTTCGTGGTATCGCGATCTGAGGGCTCGGGCGGAGTCGGCCTTCGGGGCGGATTATGGCGGGCCGCCGGGACGGCACAGCCAATCGGTTGATCGCGCTCAACACCGGTGAAACCCTGCGCGACGGCCAGCCGCCGGGCGAGTGACTGTCCCTTGTCGCCCGGCCGCGATCTGTTATCCTTGCGGCATGGACAAGCCGCTGTATACAACCGAAACGGGCTTCGAGGTCTGGCGAATGGACCGCACCAAGAGCCAGGACATCTGGATGACGCGGGCGGACGAAGAGCGGTTCTGCGACGCCCTGACCGAGGCGTTCGGTCCGTATCAGGTCGTTGATGCCGGGGCCTCCACGTGGACGCCGGAGATCGATTGGCGGCGGCGGATCACCGATTTCGGCTCGAATTTCAAGGATTGGGAAAACCGCGATGTTGCACGAAGGGTGAAAATCTTTTTCCCCTGGCCCGGCTGGCGGCTGCAGGCAGAAAAGCTCTACTGGAACGATCGGAAGCCGGAAACCTATGCCGGCTATACGATCGCGGAATCTTCACCGCTGCTGATCACCTTCGAGCGGGCGGCGCTGCTGGGCGTCGAGTGGTTCACCGACGTCGCCTGGCGGCGCGAGGCCCTGGTCGCCGGGCGGTACTATGTCACTTACTGCAGCGCCGGCCCCTATGTGGCGGCGCAGAAGGAATTCATCCGCAAGCTGTTCGGGATCGTGCGGCGCATGACGACGAACCGGCTGCGGCTGCTCCGCTACGACGCGGAGGGGAACCAGATTCTGGACCAGCCGATCGAGAAGGGCGGCAAGCTGTGGGCCGGGGATGACGCGCTGGCCTGGGTCCGCGCCGACCCCGAACGCCTGTTGATCGAGGAATGGGCGCTGAACCGCGACGACGGCATTCTGCGCTATGGCTACCGGCCGCTGGAGTGAATTCCTGGCTTTTTCGTGCTACCGGTGAGGGATGGTCGAGAAGACAATGAAATCGCGCCACCTGGTCATGGACGACATGGACGATGCCATGTTTTCCCTGGCCCTGCGCGATGTCTTCCCGACAGCGCTGTTCTTGCCCGGCGGCAGGCCGGCAACGGAGCCCCGGCTGCATCCGTGCCGGAGCATACCCGAGTGCGACGGTACCGCCATTCTGATTTTGGTCCCGGAGCCGGGCTGGCAGGCGAAATTCAGGCCGAACGGGCAGTCGCGGCAATGGTACGTCATGGAAAATCCGCCGCCCTTGCATCTGCTTTACAGTCGGACCACCTGGTTCCGGGGTGGGCCGGGTCGGCCTCGGTGGGCTTTTGACCTGCCAGCGCCGGAATTCGGCACGATCAATACCAATTACGATCGGGGGGACGCGGCGCAAAGACGCTTCGTCAACACGGTCTGGCGCGTACTGGCCAGATTGACCACCAACCGCTTGAAAGCAGGCATCGACGCCGACCGGTTCGTTCGGCAGACCGATGTCAGGGGACAGATGGTCTGGGTTGGACATCACGTACTGGAATGGTGCGCTGGCGCGCCGAAGCGGATGATTGGGGGCAATCGTCGCCCCTGCGACGACTGGGAGCCGCCAGAGACTTCGTGGTATCGCGATCTGAGGGCTCGGGCGGAGTCGGCCTTCGGGGCGGATTATGGCGGGCCGCCGGGACGGCACAGCCAATCGGTTGATCGCGCTCAACACCGGTGAAACCCTGCGCGACGGCCAGCCGCCGGGCGAGTGACTGTCCCTTGTCGCCCGGCCGCGATCTGTTATCCTTGCGGCATGGACAAGCCGCTGTATACAACCGAAACGGGCTTCGAGGTCTGGCGAATGGACCGCACCAAGAGCCAGGACATCTGGATGACGCGGGCGGACGAAGAGCGGTTCTGCGACGCCCTGACCGAGGCGTTCGGTCCGTATCAGGTCGTTGATGCCGGGGCCTCCACGTGGACGCCGGAGATCGATTGGCGGCGGCGGATCACCGATTTCGGCTCGAATTTCAAGGATTGGGAAAACCGCGATGTTGCACGAAGGGTGAAAATCTTTTTCCCCTGGCCCGGCTGGCGGCTGCAGGCAGAAAAGCTCTACTGGAACGATCGGAAGCCGGAAACCTATGCCGGCTATACGATCGCGGAATCTTCACCGCTGCTGATCACCTTCGAGCGGGCGGCGCTGCTGGGCGTCGAGTGGTTCACCGACGTCGCCTGGCGGCGCGAGGCCCTGGTCGCCGGGCGGTACTATGTCACTTACTGCAGCGCCGGCCCCTATGTGGCGGCGCAGAAGGAATTCATCCGCAAGCTGTTCGGGATCGTGCGGCGCATGACGACGAACCGGCTGCGGCTGCTCCGCTACGACGCGGAGGGGAACCAGATTCTGGACCAGCCGATCGAGAAGGGCGGCAAGCTGTGGGCCGGGGATGACGCGCTGGCCTGGGTCCGCGCCGACCCCGAACGCCTGTTGATCGAGGAATGGGCGCTGAACCGCGACGACGGCATTCTGCGCTATGGCTACCGGCCGCTGGAGTGAATTCCGGGCTTTTTCGTGCTACCGGTGAGGGATGGTCGAGAAGACAATGAAATCGCGCCACCTGGTCATGGACGACATGGACGATGCCATACACCACGGCCGATCACAAAATCTAGTTGCAGGTGACAGCTTAATACGCTATATATTGTAAATCCCGACAAGAAGGGCCGCGAGGCCCCGGTTGCCGGGAAAAAGAGACCCGCCACGCTGGAGACATCGCGGCGGGTTTTTCATTTGCGGATCGGCGGCCGGGCGCTCGCAAGGCGCCTGCCCGCCCGGTCAGGCGACGGCAAGGCCTTCCAGCGCGTTCAGCGGCGGCTGCCG
>JAHELM010000457.1 GCA_024644185.1 Rhodospirillales bacterium
CCGGCAACCCGGACAGTGTCTCCTGTCGCTGTTTCCAGCCCGGCGATCACCATCATCATCGAGGATTTTCCGGCACCCGAAGCGCCGACCAGCGCAACCCGCTGGCCGGGTGGAATCGTCAGGTCGATCCCGCGCAGCACCGGCACGCTGCCGGCGCCACTGGTCAGCGTCAGGCGCAAATCCCGCAGCTCGACGATGGGGGGCACGGTGCGGTCTGGACTTGTCATCTTCGCTCGCATAGCCAATTAGTGATGCCTGGTCGCGCGGGATTGTCGCGACCGACGATAAGGAACGGATTGCCACGGACGAGAGATGGGTTTGAACGTGCCCCCAACAGTTTCCCGCATGAGACCATCCCGCCCGAGACCATATTGTGTCGCGCGGCGGGCATTCAATCCGGCGCCGCTGCTTGCGGCGTCGTTGCTCGGGCTTGCCGTGCTGCTGGGCCTGCCGGATTTGAGCCGCGCGGATACCGGCCCGCGGGTGCTGGCGCTGGGCGACAGCCTGACCGCCGGCTATGGGCTGGCGCCGGACGACAGCTTCCCGGCTCAATTGGAGGCCGCGCTGCGGCGGGCGGGCATTCAGGCCCGGGTCGTCAATGGCGGCGTGTCCGGCGATACCAGCGCCGGCGGCCTGGCGCGGCTCGACTGGCTGCTGGCCGAGAAGCCGGATCTGGTGATCGTCGAACTGGGCGCCAATGACGGGCTGCGTGGCCTCGACCCGGCCTCGACCCGCGACAATCTCGACCGGATCCTGGCGCGCTTCAAGCAGGACGGCGTCGCCGTGCTGCTGACGGGCATGCGGGCGCCGCCCAATCTGGGTCGCGAATACGGCGACGCGTTTGCCGCGCTCTATGCCGATCTGGCAAGGCGATACGGCGCCGCCTTCTATCCGTTCTTTCTCGACGGGGTGGTGGCCGATCCGGCTTTGAACCAGCAGGATGGCATCCATCCGAACGCGCACGGTGTCGCGGAAATCGTTGCGCGCATGTTGCCGCTGGTCGTGGCCACGCTGAAAGGGGTGGGCGGATGAGCGGCGCGGCGCAATTCCGGTCGGCCCATGCCGGCGGCGAACGCTGGCAGGATGCCGCGGGCAGGATCGTGGTCGAACTCGGGACGCTGACCCGCGAATACCGGCTGGGCTTTGTCTATGTGACCGAGGCCTATCTGCCCCACCTGGCCGAGATCGAGGTGTTCCTGCGCCATACCACCGGCGTGGCGAATTGGGTCGGCGGGGCCGGACTGGGCGTGTGCGGTTTGCGCACCGAATATTTCGGGCAGCCGGCGATGTCCGTTCTGGTGATGCCCATCGCCGAGGATGGATTCCGCGTGTTTCGCGACGTGCTCGGGGGGATCGGCCCGGCCATCCGCGGCAATCGCGACTGGCTGACCGCGGCCGATCCGGCACTTGCCGTCACGCATGCCGATCCAGGCAATCCGCGCGTGCAGGTACTGGTCGGCGAACTGGCCGAAACCGCCAATGCCTGGCTGGTCGGCGGGTTGACCACGGGGCAGGGGCCGAAGGGGCAGATTGCCGGGGCGGTTACCGGCGGCGGGCTGTCGGGGGTTTTCCTGTCGCCCCACGCGATGCCGATGGCGGTGGCGCTGACCCAGGGCTGCTCACCCATCGGCCCGACCCACACGGTTACCCGCGCCCAGGGCAATATCCTGATCGAACTGGACCGGCAGCCGGCGCTGCAGGTCTTCCAGGGCGATGTCGACGATGCCGTGGCGGGCGGCATTCGCGGCTCCGGCGGGCCGATCTTCGCCGCGCTTGCGGTAGCGGGATCGGACACCGGCGATTACCTGGTGCGCAATCTGATGGGCGTCGACCGGCAGAACGGGCTGGTGGCAATCGGCGATGTGGTGTCCGAGGGCGACCGCGTGATGTTTTGCCGTCGCGATGCCGGTACCGCCGCCGACGACCTTCGTCGCATGCTCGATCGGTTGCGTCAGCGCGCATCCGGCGGGATTCGCGGCGGGCTGTATTATACCTGCGTCGCGCGCGGCCCCAACCAGTTCGGCCAGGACAGCCGCGAGATGAAGATCATCGCGGATGAGCTGGGCGATTTTCCGATCGCCGGCCTGTTCGCCAATGGCGAGATCAATCACAATCGCCTATACGGCTACACGGGCGTGCTGACGCTCTTCCTTTAGATCGAAAAGAAGGGAAAAAATATGGATCGCCGGCCGCTCGGACGAACCGGTTTGCGCGTCAGCGCGATTTGCCTGGGCACCATGACCTATGGCGAACAGACAGCGCCGGACGACGCGCGTCGCCAGATGGACATGGCGCTGGATCGCGGCATCGATTTCTTCGACACGGCCGAAATGTATGCTGTGCCAACACGCAAGGAAACCCAAGGACGCAGTGAGGAAATCGTCGGCGACTGGATGGCCGCGCGCGGCAATCGCGACAAGGTGATTCTGGCGACCAAGATATCCGGCCGCGGCGAACGCTTTCCCTATATGCGACCGCATCTGCATGGTGGCGTAACCCGGATCGACCGGCAAGGCATGGTCGAGGCGGTCGAGGCCAGCCTGCGCCGGCTGAAGACCGACTATATCGACCTGTACCAGTTGCACTGGCCAGACCGCCGCATAAAGGTGTTCGGCGCACACACATACGATCACGTGGCCGATGAAGACGCCGTGCCGATCGAGGACCAGCTTCGTGCCCTCGCCGATCTGGTGCGGGCGGGCAAGATCCGCCATGTCGGTCTGTCCAACGAGACGCCCTGGGGTGTCATGGAATTTCTGCGTCTGGCCGAGGCGCATGGACTGCCGCGCATGGCCTCGATCCAGAACGCCTACAGCCTGCTGAACCGCGGCTTCGAATCCGGGCTGGCGGAAATCGCCATGCACGAGGACTGCGGG
>JAHELM010000458.1 GCA_024644185.1 Rhodospirillales bacterium
ACCTGGCCCCGGTCTGCGCCGCCGCCGCGGCGCTGCCGCCGAACGATCCGGCCGCCGCCCGGGCCTTCTTCGAATCCTAGTTCCGCCCCTATCGCGTCGGCAATAACGGCGCCACCGACGGCCTGTTCACCGGCTATTTCGAGATCGCGCTGCAGGCCGCGCTGACCCGGGATGCGACCCATCCGGTTCCGGTCTACCGGCTGCCCGAGGATCACGTGACCGTGGATCTGGGCGATTTCGACCCGACCCTCGCCGGGCGCTCGGTGGTCGGCCGGGTCGAGGGCGGCAAGCTGAAGCCCTATTTCCGGCGCGGCGACATCGATGGCGGCGTGCTGGCCGGGCGCGGGCTGGAACTGCTCTGGCTGGCCGACCCGCTGGACGCCTTCATGCTGCATATCCAGGGCTCCGGGCGGGTGGTGCTGGCGGACGGCCGGGCGACGCGCGTCGGCTATGCCGGCAACAACGGCTACGCCTACGATTCCATCGGCGCCGAGCTGATCGCGCGGGGCGAATTGCAGCCCGGCCAGGCCTCGTGGACCGATATCCGCGCCTGGATGCAGGCGAACCCTGCCAAGGTGGAATCGCTGCTGGCGGTCAACCGGCGCTATATCTTTTTTCGCGAGATCGTCGGCGACGGGCCGGTCGGCGCCCAGGGCGTGGCCCTGACCGCCGGACGGAGCATGGCGATCGACCCGCGCTATATCCCGCTGGGCCTGCCGCTGTGGCTCGACACCAAATTCCCGGGCGACGACGCCGACGCGCCGCTGCAAAGGCTGATGATCGCCCAGGATACCGGCTCGGCGATCAAGGGGCCGGTGCGCGGCGATTTCTTCTGGGGCACCGGTGACGAGGCGCTGCGCTTTGCCGGCCGGATGAAATCCCATGGCGGCTATTACCTGTTGCTTCCCGCCGGACTTGCCGCGCGCATTGCGACCAATTGACCGGCGGCCGGCCCCGACGGCTGTTGCGTTTCGCCGTGACACTCTGCATGTTTGGCCCGCCATTTCCCGCGCGGAGACGATGAGATGACGGATGATCGCCCGACAGTGGCTCTTTTCGTAACCTGCCTGGTGGATCTGTTCCGCCCGGCGGTCGGCTTTGCCGCCGTGCGCCTGCTGGAGGATGCCGGCTGCGCGGTCACGGTGCCGCGCGGCCAGACCTGCTGCGGCCAGCCCGCCTATAATTCCGGCGACCGGGCGGATGCCCGCGAGATTGCCCGGCGCACCATCCCGGCGCTGGAAGGCCATGACTACATCGTGGCGCCGTCCGGGTCCTGCGCGGCGATGCTGCGGCATCACTGGCCCGATCTGTTTGCCGACGAACCGGACATGCGGGTCCGCGCCGAGGCGGTTGCGGCGAAGACCTGGGAACTGACCTCGTTCCTGACCGACATGCGCGGCGTGAAAAGCGTTTCCGCCCGCTATGACGGCACCGCGACCTATCACGATTCCTGCTCGGGCCTGCGCGAGCTGGGCATCGCCGAACAACCCCGGCAATTGTTGCGCGGCGTCGCCGGCCTGACCCTGAAGGATCTGGGCGCGCCCGAGGAATGCTGCGGCTTCGGCGGCACCTTCGCGGTGAAGTATCCCGATATATCCGGCCGCATGGTCGACGACAAATCGGCGGATATCGAAAAAACCGGCGCCGATACGCTGCTGGCCGGCGATCTCGGCTGTCTGATGAACATGGCCGGGCGGCTGAAGCGGCGCGGCTCGAAAATCCGCGCCCGCCACGTGGCCGAGGTGCTGGCCGGCATGACCGGCGCGGTGCCCCCGATCGGCGAGGGCGAGGGCGACGCATGAGCGCGCGGCACCCGACCACCCGCAATTTCGTCGCCAATGCGCGCGCGGCGCTGGCCGACACGACGCTGCAAAAGGGCCTGGCCACCGCCAAGCTGGGGTTCCGCGACCGGCGCACCGCCGCGGCGGCGCTACTGCCCGAATTCGAGACCCTGCGCGACGAGGCGCGCGACATCAAGAACCACGTGCTGGCCAATCTCGACCTCTATCTGGAGGAATTCGAGCGCCGGGTGATCGAGCGCGGCGGCCACGTCCACTGGGCCGCCGACGCCGCCGAGGCGCGCGACATCGTGCTGGGAATCTGCCGCGCCGCCGGGGCGCGCACGGTCACCAAGGGCAAGTCGATGATCTCGGAGGAAATCGGCCTCAACGAATTCCTCGAGGACAACGGCCTGGTCCCGGTCGAGACCGATCTCGGCGAATATATCATCCAGCTTCGCCACGAGGCGCCCAGCCATATCATCGCCCCCGCCTTCCACGTCATGAAGGAACAGGTGGGCGAGGCATTCCGCGCCGCGCACCCGCAGTTCGACCCGAACCGGCCGCTGAACGAACCGAGGGCGCTGGTGGACGAGGCGCGCACGGTCATGCGCGAAAAGTTCCTGGCCGCCGATGTCGGCATCACCGGCGCCAATTTCCTGATCGCCGAGACCGGATCGACGGTCATCGTCACCAACGAGGGCAATGGCGACCTGACGCAGACCTTGCCGAAGGTCCATGTGGTGCTGGCCAGCCTGGAGAAGGCGGTGCCGACGCTGGAGGATGCGACCACCCTCCTGCGGCTGCTGGCGCGTTCGGCGACCGGCCAGGAATTCACCTCCTACACCACGTTTTCCACCGGCCCGCGCCGGAAGGACGATCTGGACGGGCCCGAGGAATTTCACGTCGTCCTGCTCGACAACGGCCGCTCCGCGCTGCTTGGCACCGACATGCGGGAGGTGCTGCGCTGCATCCGCTGCGGCGCCTGCATGAATCACTGTCCGGTTTTCGGGGTGATCGGCGGCCATGCCTATGGCTGGGTCTATCCGGGCCCGATCGGCGCCGTGCTCAACCCGTCGCTGATCGGCATCGAG
>JAHELM010000042.1 GCA_024644185.1 Rhodospirillales bacterium
CCCCCCGCCGTCACCCCGCGGCGAACACCCGCTCGAAGATCGTGTCCACGTGCTTGGTGTGGTAGGCCATGTCGAACATGGCGTCGATCGCGGCGGCGCTCAGGTGTGCCGCGATCTCCTTGTCCTCTTTCAGCAGCGTCTGGAAGTCCTTTCCGGCCTCCCACACCTGCATGGCGTTGCGCTGCACCGCCTGGTACGAGTCCTCGCGGCTCAGGCCGGCTTGCGTGAGCGCCAGCAGGACGCGCTGGGAATTCACCAGGCCCTTGAGATGGTTGAGGTTCTTTTCCATGGCATCGGGATAGACCACCAGCCGGTCCACCACTTGTGTCAGGCGGGCCAGCGCGAAGTCGAGGGTGATCGTGCTGTCGGGCGCGATCATGCGTTCCACCGAGCTGTGCGAGATGTCGCGCTCGTGCCACAGGGCGACGTTCTCCAGCGCCGGCACCACCGCCGCGCGCACGATGCGCGCCAGGCCGGTGAGGTTTTCGGTCAGCACCGGGTTGCGCTTGTGCGGCATCGCCGACGAGCCCTTCTGGCCGGGGGCGAAGTATTCCTCGGCCTCGCGCACCTCGGTGCGCTGCAGGTGGCGGATCTCGGTGGCCAGGCGCTCGATGCCGGAGGCGATGACGCCCAGCGTCGCGAAATAGGCGGCGTGGCGGTCGCGCGGGATCACCTGGGTCGAGACCGGCTCGGGGCGCAGGCCGAGGCGGCTGGCGACATGGGCCTCGACCCGCGGGTCGATATTGGCGAAGGTGCCGACGGCGCCGGAAATGGCGCAGGTGGCGATCTCGTCGCGGGCGTTGAGCAGGCGGCCGCGGTTGCGCGCCCATTCGGCGTAATAGCCGGCCAGCTTCAGCCCGAAGGTCACGGGCTCGGCATGGATGCCGTGGCTGCGGCCCATGCACAGCGTGTATTTATGCTCCCTGGCGCGGCGCTCCAGCGCGGCCAGCAGCCTGTCGATATCGGCCAGCAGGATGTCGGTGGCCTGGGTCAGCTGGACCGAGAGGCAGGTGTCCAGCACGTCCGACGAGGTCATGCCCTGGTGGACGAAGCGCGCCTCCGGCCCGACATGCTCGGCCAGGTTGGTGAGGAAGGCGATGACGTCGTGGTGGGTCTCGCGTTCGATCGCGTCGATGCGCTCGATGTCCCACTTGCCGCGCGCCCAGACGGCCTCGGCCGCCGCTTTCGGGATCACACCCAGCTCGGCCTGGGCGTCGCAGGCATGGGCCTCGATCTCGAACCAGATGCGGAACTTGTTCTCCGGCTCCCAGATTTTCACCATTTCCGGGCGGCTGTAACGGGGGATCATGGGCGTGTTCTCTCGCGGATGTTGCGGGCGGTCGCGGCTGCGTCGGCGTTATGCCAGCGCCGGCGGGCGGGCGCAAGCGCGCTTGACCGGGCGCCCCGCGCGGCCTATCCGGAAGGGGCGACCGAGGAGACCGCGTCCATGACCATGACCCGCATCGTCGGACTGTCCGGCAGCCTGCGCCGCGCCTCGTTCAATGCCGGGCTGCTGCGCGCCGCCGTGGCGGTGGCGCCGCCGGGCTGCGTGCTGGAGGCCGCGGGCATCCGCGACATCCCGCTCTACGACGCCGATCTCGAGGCCGCATCGCCGCCGCCCGCCGTCACCGCGCTGCAACGCGCCATCGACGCCGCCGACGGCCTGCTGATCGTGACCCCCGAATACAACCAGTCCATCCCCGGCGTGCTGAAGAACGCCATCGACTGGGTGTCGTCCTTTCCCACCGGCGGCGACAGGATCTTCCGCGGCCTGCCCGTCGGCACGATCGGCGCGTCGGCCATGTGGTCGGGCACCATCAACGCGCAGACCGCCTGGCTGCCGGTGTGGCGCGGTCTGGCCGCGATGCCCTATCAGGGCGACACGCTGTATGTCGGCGGCGCCCGCGACAAGTTCGATGCCGGGGGCAATCTGACCGACGCCAGAACCCGCGACCGCCTGGCCGCCTGGCTGGCCGGTTTCGCCGAATTCGTCGCCGCCCATGCAAGGCGGCGCTGACCCGCGCCCCCCGAATGCCTGAACAGGGAATCGCCATGCTTGTCTTCCGCCAGCTCTTCGATCCGCAATCCTCGACCTACAGCTATCTGCTGGGCGACCGGGCGACGGGCGAGGCGATCCTGATCGATCCCGTCTTCGAGCAGGCGGCGCGCGACGCGGCGCTGATCCGCGAACTGGGGCTGACGCTGACCGCCACGCTCGACACCCATGTCCATGCCGACCATGTGACCGCGGCCTGGCTGCTGAAGCGGCGCCTGGGCAGCCGGATCGCCATCTCCCGCGCCGGCGGGGCCGGGGGCGCCGATGTCCGTCTCGCCGACGGCGACCGGGTGGCCTTCGGCCGGCGCCATGTCACCGCGCTGGCGACGCCCGGCCATACCGATGGCTGCATGTCCTTCGTTCTCGACGACCAGACCATGGCCTTCACCGGTGACGCGCTGCTGATCCGCGGCTGCGGCCGCACGGATTTCCAGCAGGGCAGCGCACATCGCCTTTACCAGTCGATCAAGACCCGGATATTCACCTTGCCGGGCGACTGCCTGCTGTGGCCGGGGCACGATTACCGCGGGCTCACCGTCACCAGCGTGGCCGAGGAACAGGCGCATAATCCGCGCCTTGGCGGCACGATTTCCGAGACCGACTTCGCCGGCTACATGAAACATCTCGGCCTGCCGCATCCCCGGCAGATCGACGTGGCGCTACCCGCCAACATGGTCTGCGGCCGGCCGGCGGACGAGGCGCTGGCGCTGGACGGGCCGGGCTGGGCGCCGCTGAACTTCACCTTCGCCGGATTCTGGGAGATCGAGCCGGCCTGGGTGGAGGAACACGGCGCCGCGGTGCAGATCGTCGACGTGCGCGAGGCCGACGAATTCACCGGCCCGCTGGGCCGGGTGCCGGGCGCGGTGCATATACCGCTGGGCACGCTGGCGGCGCGCGTCGGCGAAGTGTCGAAGGACCGCCCGGTGGTCACGGTCTGCCGCTCGGGGGCGCGCTCGGCGCGGGCGGTGGCGATCCTGAAACAGGCCGGATACGATGCGGTCGCCAACATGGCCGGCGGCATGCTGCGCTGGCGGGCGCAGAACCTGCCGACCGCCGGCGCGCGGGACTGACGGCCATGCGCTGGCCAATCGTATTCGCGGGAATTGCCGGGGCGGCCATGGTGGCGATTGGCGCGGCGGCTTCGCACGGGCTGGCCGGCGGCGATGCGCTGGCCGAAAACTGGCTGCGCACGGCCGCGCAGTACGGGTTGTGGCATTGCCTGGCGCTGCTGGGGGTGGCGGGGCTTGCCGGAAAGCCCGGGTCCAGCCGCCTGCTGAACGCCGCCGCCCTGTGCTTTGCCGCCGGCATCGTGCTGTTTTCCGGATCGCTGATCCTGCGCGCGCTGACCGATATTTACTGGATATCCAGACCGGCGCCGCTGGGCGGCCTGGCCTTCATCGCCGGCTGGCTGCTGCTGGCCGCCTTCGGCGCAACCCGCGGCCGACCGGGGCGCTGATCCGGGCAGCCGGTTGCGCGCGGGCATGTCTCTACACTTTTTGGCAATGGGAAGCATTTGAATTAAAGTGTATGATTTGCCTCTCAAAAACACAGGGAGGCTATCATGAAACGCAAAATCGTGGCGGGCGCCGGGCTTGCCATCGGGGCCTTGACGCTTGCCGTCGTGGCCGCGGACAGCGCGGTGCCCGTGGATACCAGCGCCTTGCGCGCGGCGGTGACCGTCGGCAATGCGCGCCTGCATCAGTTCGTTCTGCAGATGATCGCCGACGACAATGGCGGCGTTCGTCTGGCCGGTACCCAGGGCCATGACGACTCCGCCGAGTACGTGGCCCAGGCGATGACGGCGATCGGCCTGGACGTCTCGATCCAGCCCTTCGAATTCGTCAGCTTCCGGCCGCTCGGCCCGTCTGACCTTTCGCAGACGGCGCCGGTTCCGACCGTCTATGTCGAGGGTACGGATTTCGAGGTGATGGCGCAGTCGGAACCGGGCGACGTTACCGCCAGGGTGACCGGGGTCGATCTGAATCTTGTCGGCACGCGGGCTTCGAGCAGCGGCTGCGAGGCCGCCGATTTCGCCGGTTTCCCGGCCGGCGACATCGCCCTCATCCAGCGCGGCACCTGCACCTTCCAGCTCAAGGCCGAGAATGCCGCGGCGGCCGGCGCGGTCGGCGCCATCGTCTTCAACCAGGGCAATTCGCCGGATCGCGAAGGCATCATCAACGGCACGCTGCAGGCCGGCTATTCGGGCGGCATTCCGGTGGTGGACGCCACCTTCGCCCGCGGCGCCGAATGGGCGAATACCGCGGGGCTGGTCATGCGCATCCACACCAATGTCGAGCGCCAGCTCGTCATCACGCATAACGTGATCGCCGAGACTCCCGGCGGCCGGAGCGATCGGGTCGTCGTGGTCGGCGCGCATCTGGATTCGGTGCCGA
Organism: Rhodospirillales bacterium; assembly: GCA_024644185.1. Lineage (GTDB taxonomy): Bacteria > Pseudomonadota > Alphaproteobacteria > UBA8366 > JADFVY01 > JAHELM01. The sequence continues at coordinate 4,450 of JAHELM010000042.1, forward strand.
CCGGCCCCGGCATCCAGGACAACGGCACGGGCTCGGCCGCGCTGCTGGAAATCGCCACCCAGATGGCCGCCCTCGGCATCGAGCCGCGCAACAAGGTACGCTTCGCGTGGTGGAGCGCCGAGGAATCCGGGCTGGTCGGCTCGCAATTCTACGTCGACAACCTGACGGCGCGCGAAGTCAAGAATATCGCCCTCAATATCAATCTCGACATGATCGGCTCGCCCAATCCGGTCCGCTTCGTCTATGACGGCGACGGTTCGGCGACCCCGCTGGCCGGGCCGAACGGCTCGAAGAATATCGAGCAGGTATTCCTCGACTACTTCGCCAGCCAGGGTATGGCGACCGAGCCGACCGCCTTCGACGGGCGTTCCGACTACGGCCCGTTCATCGCCGTCGGAATCCCGGCCGGCGGATTGTTCACCGGCGCCGAGGGCATCAAGTCGGAGGAAGAGGCGGCGATCTACGGCGGTACGGCGGGCGCCCCCTACGACCCGTGCTATCACCTGGCCTGTGACACCTACGACAATATCGACGAGCAGGTCTTCGACGAGATGCTGGATGCGTCGGCCCATGCGGTCCTGACCTTTGCCATGACCACATCGGCGATCAACGGAACCGACAAGGGGTCCGACAAGGCCATGCAGGCGGCGGCCAGCATGGAAATGCTCGGCAGCCACGCCCGGCAGTAACGCTCTCTTGCCTTCCCGCGGGCGCCGTTCCAGGCGGGGCGGCGCCCGCGGCTTGTCCGGCGTCAGGCGCGAATCGCCAGGGTCAGGGTGTGGATCTGGCGGGCAATGGCGGATTTAAGCGTCGCCAGATCCATCGTCGTGCTCTTCACGAACATCGTGAACATCATGTTGGTGCTGTAGAACAGCAGCTCGCCGACGGCGCGGGCGTCGATCCCGGGCCGGACGCGGCCGTCCTGTTGCAGCCTGCCGATCAGCGCGCAGACCTGGTCGGTCAGCAGCTCGTCGAGCTGGTTGTACTTGGCGGCGAAGCGGGTGTCGGGGAACTGCGTGGTCAAGGCCATGGCATTGCGCCACATGTCCTTGTCCAGATAGACCAGCGAATGGTCCAGATAAATGGCGATCAGCGCCTCGATCGCCGTTTCGACATCGGCCGGCGGGGCTTCGAGCAGGCGGTTGCCGGCGTTCAGGACCTCGCCGACCTCCACCGCCACGATGGCGACCAGAATGTCGCCCTTGGATTCGAAGTAATTATAGACCGTGCCGACGGCAATTCCGGCATCCGCGGCAATCGCCTCGATGCGGCTTCCGGCAAAGCCAGTCTCGCGGAACAGCCTGGTCGCCGCCTCGATGATCCGTCGCTCGCGATCGGTCTTCTGTCTCTCGCGCAATCCCGACATTTCCGGCCTCCATCGACAAAATGAATTGACTCATGTTTTGAAGCAATCCATTTTTTCCCAGGATGCGGCCATAGACGCCGCGCGAACGAGATCAGGGGGACAACGATGACGTTTTCTGAACGCATGAAAAATCCGGTTGCCGCCGCGGCATTGATCGCGGGGCTGGTCTTCGTGGGCCCGGCGCAGGCCGTGGAAGAGTTGAACGCGCTGGTCTGGTGCGACCATACCGACCCGAAGCTGATCGAACCCTTCGAGAAGCAGTTCGGCGTCAAGGTGAACCTGAAGGAATACGAGGGCACCGGCAACGCGCTGGCCATCGTCGAGCAGTCCAAGCCCGGCGACTGGGACGTGTTCGTGATCGACGGGGTCGACGTGCCGCGGGTCGCCGATGCCGGCCTGCTGGCCGAGATTTCACGCGACCAGATTCCGATGGGCGACATCTTCCCGCAGGTGCGCATGGAAGACGTCACCGTGCGCGGCGGCAAGATGTACGCCGTGATGGAAAAGTTCGGCTATAACGTGATCGCCTACAACAAGACCAAGGTCGATCCGGCCGATATGCGCGATCTGGCCGTGCTGTGGTCGGACAAGTACAAGGGCCGCATCGCGGTCTATGACTACTACATTCCGGTGATGGATCTGGTCGCCCTGAAGATGGGAATGAAGCCGTCCGACATCGCCGCCGGCAAGCTGCCGGCGATGAAGGCGGAACTGTTCAAGCTGAAGGAAAACTCGTCGATGGTCGGCGAAGTGGTCGCCTCGACCACCGCGCTGGCGACCGGCGAGGCCGACATCCTGGTCGGCGGCGGCGAATGGGCGGTTTCGGTGATGCAGGCGGAAAACCCGGATCTCGATTGGGTGCTGCCCGACCAGGGCGGGATCCTGTGGAGCCAGTCGCTGGCGATCTTCAGCGCGTCGAAGAAGAAGGGCCTGGCGCTGGAATTCGTCAAATACGTGATGAGCCCGGAAGGCCAGGCGCGTCTGGCCACCTCGTCCTGCTTCTGGGGCATGCCCGCCAATCGCCGGGCCGGCGAGGTGCTGACGGCCGCCGAGAAGGCCAGCCTGCGCTGGGACGAACAGGACAAGTTCCTTGCCAAGTCGCATCGCTACTTCGTGCCGGACAGCGAACTGGACGGCAAGATGCTCGATGTCTGGACCGAATTCCTGCAGCACTGAGCGCGGCGGGAGCGGAAACCTCATGACGCCAGCAGCCCCCGGGCCGGGACGCGGCGACGCGCGCGGCTGGGGGCTGCTGGCGCCGGCCCTGTTGTGGACCGTGGCCTTCTTCGCCATGCCACTGGGCGTCATGGGGGTCTACAGCCTGTGGCGGCGGGTCGGCATGACGGTGGTCACCGATTTCGGCCTCGCCAATTACGTCGATTTCTTCGCCAAGTCGTTCTTTGTCGAATCCCTGATCAATTCGCTGGAGGTCACGGTCGTCGTCACCGTGGTCAGCGTGCTGCTGGCCTATCCGCTGGCCTGGATCCTGGCCGAACGCGTGCCGCCGCGCTGGCAGCGCCTGGCGCTGATCCTGGCGATCCTGCCGTTCTGGACCTCTTATGTCGTTCGATCCTACAGCTGGCTACTGGTGCTGTCCGAGGGCGGCATCCTGTCGGGCTGGTTGCAGGCGCTGGGCGTGGTCGACGGGCCGGTGTCCTTCGCCAACAATCGCGGCGCCACGGTGATCGGCTTCGTGCATTTCTTCGTCATGCTGCTGACCTTGACCATCTACGCCAATCTGGTGCAACTCCCGGCGAATTACCGCAAGGCGGCGGCCGACCTCGGCGCCGGGCCGGTGCGCGCCTTCATCCATGTGATCCTGCCGCTGACCCTGCCCGGAATCATGGTCGGCGCCTTCCTGACCTTCGTACTGTGCATCGGCGACTATATCACGCCGCAAATCCTCGGCGGCGGCCGGGAGTTGCTGCTGCCGCAGGCGATCGTGATGCAGATTTCGCGGCGCTCCGATTTTCCGATGGCCTCGGCCATGGCGATGATCCTGATGGCGGTGGTCAGCCTGGTCTATGTCGGCTTCGCCCGCTGGCTGAAGCTGGAGCGGGTGTAGCGCCATGCGGTTCCTCAGGGCCGCCCCCGCCATTGCCTATGCCGGGCTGATCTACGGGTTTATCTTCCTGCCGGTGGCGGTGCTGGTGCTGTTCTCGTTCCAGGGCTCGCGCGTGCCGATCCCGCCCTTCGACGGGCCGTCGCTGGAATGGTACCGGGCCGTCTTTGCCGATAGCCGGATGATGGCGGCGCTGGGCAATTCGGTGGTCGTCGCGCTGCTGTCCTCGGCGGTTTCCGTGATTCTCGGCTTTCTGGCGGCCTGGGGACTGGCACGCCACGATCTGCGCTATTCCCGCCTGCTGCACGGGTTTCTGATGGCGCCGCTGACGGTCAGCACCCTGATCGTCGCCATGGGGCTGCTGATCACCTTCAACGCCATCGGCATCCCGAAATCCCTGTTGGCCGTGGGCATCGGCCATGTGGTGATCAACCTGCCGCTCTGCTTTGCCATCCTGTACAGCCAGATGGGCGCGCACCAGGCCAATATCGAACGGGCGGCGCGCGACCTGGGGGCGGCGGAATGGCAGGTTCTGGCGCTGGTCACCGTGCCGATGCTGTGGCCGGCGCTGCTCGCCGGGTTCTTTCTGTCGGTAACCTTTTCCTGGGACGAGTTCATCATCGCCTTCATGGTCACCCGCTTCGACGCCACCCTGCCGGTCGAGATCTGGAGCATGCTGCGCACCGGGTTGAACCCCAGGACCAACGCTGTCGGCAGTTTTGTCTTCCTGGTCTCGGTGGCCGGGGTGATCCTGCTCGATCTGATCCTGTTCGGAAGGAAAAGGAATTGACTGTTCCCGCCGTCGAGTTTCGCGGCATCGCCATGCATTTCGGCGCCAGGGCGGCGCTGTCGGGTATCGATCTGGCCATTGCCGAGGGCGAGTTTGTCGTGTTGCTGGGCCCGTCGGGTGGCGGCAAGACGACGCTGCTCAATATCCTGGGCGGCTTCCTGACGCCGACCGCCGGGCATGTGTTCATCAGGGGACAGGATGTCACCGCCATGCCGCCGGCGCGCCGGCCGACGACGACGGTGTTTCAGGACTATGCGCTGTTCCCGCATATGACGATCGCCGGCAATGTCGGTTTCGGCCTGAAGATGCGCCGCGTGCCGAAACCCGAGCGCGAGGCGCGCGCTGCCCGTGCGCTCGATCTGGTGGGGCTTGGCGGCACGGGGGCGCGCCGCCCGCACGAGCTGTCGGGCGGCCAGCGGCAGCGCGTGGCGCTGGCCCGCGCGCTGGTGGTCGAGCCCTCGGTGCTGCTGCTCGACGAGCCGCTGGGTGCGCTCGACCTCAAGCTGCGCCGGCAGATGCAGGACGAGTTGAAGGCGATCCAGAAACAGGTCGGCACCACCTTCGTTCATGTCACCCACGACCAGGAAGAGGCGATGGCGATCGCCGATACTGTCGTCGTGCTGAACGAGGGGCGGATCGAGGACATGGGCCCGCCGGAACGCATCTATCTGCGTCCGGCGTCGCGGTTCGCCGCCAATTTCATGGGCGAGAACAACCTGATCGAGGGGCGCGTGACCGCGGTTTCCGGCGGGTCGGTGACGGTGGAGACGCCGCTCGGCGCGCTGGCCGCCAATGGCGTCGCCGCCCTGGGGGATTCGGTGGCCCTGTCGATCCGTCCGGAACATCTGCACGTCGCGGCCGGGGCGGGGCAGGTGCCGATCGGCAGTGCGACGGTGATCGAGGGCGGGTTCTTCGGCACCCATCACCAATGTACCGTCCGGCTGGAGTCCATGCCGCAAGCCCTGAAGGTAAGGCTGGGGCAGAAGCGCATTCCGCGCCCCGGCGAGACGCTCGACCTCTGGCTCGACCCCGCCGATCTCGTGCTGCTGGTACGCTAGGCCGTCAGGCCCCTCGGGACTCCAGCCAGACGCGGATCAGTTCGCGGTACCGGGCGCCATCGAAACTGGGGAAATGGCCGCCATGCACCACGCGCACCGGCAGGTCGCGGATGCGCTTCATGCTGGCCACGTAGGCGTCGATGTCGGAATGGTAGGCATCGTCGATCAGCGGCCCGTCATAGACGGTGTCGCCGGAGAACAGGATTCCGGTGGCGCGTTCGAACAGCACGATGCCGCCCGGCGAATGGCCGGGGGTGTGGATGACCTCGAAATGCCGGTCGCCGAGATCGACGATATCGCCCGCCGACAATAGCCGCGTCGCCGGCGCCGGCGTCACCTCGTATGCGGCCGAGGCGTAGGGCGGCGGCGGCAGGGCGGTGAAGATTTCGTCGGTGGCATAGCGGTCGGCCAGCGTCGCCCGGCGCGACGGACAGGCCAGGATTTCCGCCTCGACCTTGTGCACGGCGCGCTCGTCGAATTCGTGGTGGCAGCCGATATGGTCGAAATGGGTGTGGCTGGCGACGGCGATGCAGGGCCTTTCCGTCACCAGCGGCACCTGCCGGCGCAGGCTGACCACGCCCATGCCGCTGTCCACCAGCATGTCGCGGCCGCGCCCGCGCACGTGCCAGATGTTGCAGCGGTAGAATTCCAGGATATGCGGCTCGGCGATCAGCGTGATGCCGTCGCCGGCGCCCGTCGTCCGGTACCAGGTCTCCGCCGTGGCGACGCGCATGCTCAGTCGTCCTGCATCCTGTACCAGGCATAGGCGCCGCGCAGATAGAACCGGCGCAGCCCGGGCAGGGGGAAGCGGGCGGGCAGGCCGCGCAGCACCGCCGGCAAATCGGCGGGGGTTTCCTTGCCGGCGACCATGCGGGCCAGCTTCATTCCGGTCCACGGCGCGGTGTTGACGCCATTGGCGTGGTAG
>JAHELM010000459.1 GCA_024644185.1 Rhodospirillales bacterium
CTGATGGCGGTCGCCGTTGCCGTCCTGGTCATCGCCGGCGCGGCCAATATCGGCATGCGACACGCCGCCGATCTGGACCGTTACCGGCCCCATTCGGAGACCCTGGAACTCGACGCCGCGGCCTGGGCGGATGAGGCATGGCGACGCCTGCCCGCCTGGCGTGTCGATCTGGCCGGCGAAACCGAGGGTCCCTTCACGCTGCAATGGTCCGGCAAACCGGAGGAATTGACCGGCCTCCTGACCCTTGCCGGATGGCGGGAGTCGACCGCCTGGACGCTGTCGGGCGCCGCCGGCTGGCTGACCGGGGCGGACGCCGTCCAGTTGCCCGTTCTGCCCAAGCTGCACGATGGCAGGCAACCCTCGCTGATGCTGGTGCGAAGCACATCCGACGGCTGGTCCAGGCTGGTGCTGCGGCTGTGGGATGCGCATTTGGCGCTGACGACGGCCAGCGAGAGAATTCCGCTGTGGCTGGGAACGGTCACGACGGAACGCCTGTACCGGCCCCTTGGTCTCCTGACTCTGACGATGACCGCCACCGACTGGAATGGCCCCCGGGACGAGTTGGCCGGGGTACTGCCGGGGATTCGGCGGACACGTCCGGACGCGCCCTACGCGGGAAGCGCCTGGGATGGCGGCCTGCTGCTGGGCGGCACGGCAACGGAGGTTTCGCGGTGATGTGTTCCCCTTGCGATGGCGCGCCGGGACGGTTACGGTCCGCCGGCACGCCCCCGTGGCTGTTCAGACAATCTTGTGAGGGTCCCTTGCGCATCGTCCGTACGCTGATCCGCCGAGTGGCTTTCGGCCTGCTCGCCACCAGCCTCGGTTTTACTATTCTCTGCCTGCCCTCCGGTGACGCCCTTCGGGCACAGATCATCGAGAAGAACATTCGCCGCGGCATCGCCGACGGCCCGGTCCGGCTGGATCCGCAATTCGCCAGAATGCCAGCGGAAATCGCCGTCCTGACAGACCTGTTCATCGGACTGGTCGCCGAGGACCCCGCCGGAGCGATTGTGCCCGGCGCGGCGGAGAGTTGGGATACCAGCGCCGACGGGCTGACCTGGACGTTCCGGCTGCGGCCGGACCAGAAGTGGTCGGACGGGCGGCCGGTCGAGGCCCGCGACTTCGTGTATGCGTTCCAGCGGCTGCTGGCTCCCGATTCGGGCGCACCGTTCGCGTCGATGTTTTACAACATCGCCGGCGCCGAGGCGCTGAACCGCGGCCGATCCAAGGATTCCGACAGCCTGGGTGTGAAGGCAAAGGGCGCGCAAACCGTGATTTTCACGCTGACGCACCGGTCGCCGGAATTTCTCTCCCTGCTTGTCCACCATGCTGCTTTCCCCGTCCGGCAGGATCTGATCGAGAAGGACGCCGAGGCCTGGACCAGGCCCGGCCGCATGGTAACGAACGGAGCGTATTCTTTGGCGGAGTGGCTGCCTGGCCGCTATATCCGCCTGGCCAAGAACTGGAATTTCTTCGATTCCGCAGCGGTTCGAATCGACAACGTGTTTTACGAAATTTTCGATGTCCCGGAGGCCGGAATCGAAAAATTCTTTGGCGGCGAACTGGAGATTTTCGCCAACGTCCCCCGGGATCAGGCGGGCGAACTGGTACGTTCGGCGCCACGCAGGATTCGCATTTATCCGACGCTTACCGTCGATTATCTGGTGATCAACGTGACCAAGGCGCCCTTCGATGACCCGCGCGTGCGTCAGGCTCTGGCGCTGGCTATCGACTCGCCTACCCTTGTGCAAAAGGCCCTGCAGGACGGCGAGATGCCAGCGGACGGGTTCCTGCCCCAAGGCATCGGCGGACTGCGTGAGCCACCGCGCGCCCAGCCGGAGGGGCCATACCCCGTGCCGCGCCCCTTCACGGCCGCCGAAAAGCGCGGGATGGCGAAGGAAATGATGGCCGACGCCGGGCTGGGCGCACAGGATTCCGTCAGCCTGACCCTGCACTACAATCTCAGCGACACGAACGAGAAGGTGGCCGAAGCGGTAGCGGATATGCTGTCGCAGATCGGCGTCACCGTCGTTTTGTACGGCGCCGACTACGCGGTCCATTACGGCGATCTGGCGGCAGGCGATTTCGATATCGCGCGGGCGGGCTGGATTGCCGATTTCAACGATCCCGCCGCCTATCTGATGCTGTTTCGACAGGCAAGCGATCCCTTCAACTACGGACATTTTACCGACGATCAATTCGAAAAGCTGATGACCCAGGCAAGCAAGCAGGATGCACTGGCCCGGGCCGCCACGCTGGGGCGCGCCGCCGAACGGATCGCCGAACTCAACCCGGTCATCCCGCTCTACCAGCACGCCTCGCGCAATCTTGTCGCGGTACAGGTGACCGGCTGGCGCGACAATCTGCGGGATATTCACCCCAGCCGCTATCTCGACCTCACGCCATAGCGGTGCAATTCAGTCAGCGGATGGAAACCATCCGTTGCATCGGATCTCTGGCGGCCCCTTGGCGAGCATGGTTTTTATGCGCTTGCATATGATGTGCATGCTTATTATTTTTGCGCCATGATCGACCGTTCCCCGCACGCCAGCCTTGGCTTCATGCTGAGCGATGTTGCCCGCCTGATGCGACGGCGCTTCGACCAGAAGGCCCGCGGTCTCGGGTTGACGCGGGCGCAATGGCAGGCCCTTGCGCACCTCGCGCGACAGGAGGGGATCAACCAGAGCGGTCTGGCCGAATCGCTGGAAATCGAGCCGATCACACTGTGCCGGTTGATCGACCGCATGGAAGCCGCCGGCTGGGTCGAGCGCCGCCCCGACCCGGGCGACCGCAGGGCCCGCCTGCTGTTCCTGACCGACCAGGCCCAGCCCATATTTGGAAAAATGCGCGCCATCGCCGAGGAC
>JAHELM010000460.1 GCA_024644185.1 Rhodospirillales bacterium
TGCCATTGCCGAGCCGCGCCTGGAATCTGTATGCCGAAGGCGCCAGCGCGCTGCGCACCTGGTCTTCCAGCTGCACCTCGCCGAAGGCGCCCCGCGCCTGCTTGTTGGACAGCACGTCCTGCAGGCTGACCACCTGCTGCGACAGCTTGGTGATGTTTTCCTGCGCCGCCTTGATCGCGCCCAGTCGTTCGCGCAGGTCGTTCATGGTGGTCGAGGTCTGCACGGTCTGCGCCTGCAGCGATTCGCCGACCCGGCGGCTGACATCGGAAAGCCGGCGGTCCAGCATCTCGGTCAGCGCCCGCTCCTGCGTCTGCAACCGCTCGGCCATCTGGCCCTGGGCCATCATGTGCTGTTCGGCGATCTGGCCGATGCGGGCGGCCAGCGCCGTCGACTCGCTGCCGCGGCGCAGCGCCGCGAACACCGCGGCGACAGCCACGACGCCAGCCAGCGCCGCCGCCACCAGCACCGTCAGGAGAACCGGGTCCAGGCCGCGAATCATTTCCATGGCCCGAGTCTAGCACGGGCGGGCGCCGGCGTGCATAGGCGGAACCTTGACGCGGGCATCGATTCGCCATACCTGTCAGTCCGGTTTCAGAGGGAATTCCGGGGAAACGGATCAGATTTCATGGCCATTCTGCCGATCATCGTCGCGCCTGACCCGCGGCTGAAACAGAAGTGCAAGCCCGTCGCCGCCGTCGATGCGGCGGTGGCGCGGCTGATGGACGACATGCTGGAGACCATGTACGCCGCGCCCGGAATCGGTCTGGCGGCACCGCAGATCGGCGACGCCCGCCGCATCATCGTCGTCGATATCGCCCACCGGGACGAGGCGCCCGACCCGCTCCGCATGGCCAATCCCGAGCTGGTGGCGGCGTCGGAGGGCCTGGCCGCGCATGACGAGGGCTGCCTGTCGCTGCCCGAGCACTTCGCCGAGGTGGTCCGCCCGTCGCGGGTGCGCGTGCGTTATCTCGACCAGGACAACAAGCGCCAGGAGATCGAAACCGACGGGCTTCTGGCGGTCTGCCTGCAACACGAGATGGATCATCTGGACGGCATCCTGTTTGTCGATCACGTCTCGGCGCTGAAGCGCAACATGATCCTGCGCAAGTTGCAAAAAGCCAAGAAACTGGGGACGCTGGCCGCTGAGTAGCGGCGGCGAGGCACCCCGATGACCCTTCGCATCGCCTTCATGGGGACGCCGGATTTCGCGGTGGCCGCGCTGGCCGCGCTGATCGATGCCGGGCACGACATCGCCTGCGTCTATACCCAGCCGCCGCGTCCGGCCGGACGCGGCAAGAAGGACCGCCCGACGCCGGTGCACGACTTTGCCGCCGCCCGCGGGATCGCGGTACGCCATCCGGCAAGCCTGCGCGGCGCGGCGGAGCAGGCGGCCTTCCGGGCGCTGGATCTGGATCTGGCGGTGGTGGCGGCCTATGGGCTGATCCTGCCGAAGCCGGTTCTGGAGGCGCCGCGCCATGGCTGCGTCAACATACACGCATCGCTGCTGCCGCGCTGGCGCGGAGCGGCGCCGATCCAGCGCGCCATCCTGGCCGGCGATGCGCAAACCGGCGTCACCATCATGCAGATGGACGAAGGGCTGGATACCGGGGCCATGCTGCTGCGCGAGGCGATTCCCATCGCCCCGGTCATGGATGCCGGCGCGCTGCACGATGCGCTGGCGGCACTGGGCGCGCGGATGATCGTCGCAGCCGTGGGGAAGATCGAGGCCGGGGCCATTGTGGCGACGCCGCAACCGGCCGAGGGCATCGCATACGCCACCAAGATCGACAAGGCGGAGACCCGGCTGGACTGGACCCGCCCGGCGGCCGAACTGGCCCGCGCGGTACGCGGCTTCGCCCCCGTCCCCGGCGCCTGGTTCGATCTGCGGGGCGAACGGATCAAGGTTCTGGCGGCCGAGGCGGTTACGCCAGGCGGCGCGCCCGGCACGGTGCTGGACGACAGGTTGACGGTGGCCTGCGGCATGGGCGCGCTGCGTCTGCTGACGGTACAGCGCGCCGGCAAGGCGCCGATGCCGGCCGATGCCTTCCTGCGCGGCCGACCCGTGCCGGGGGGCAGCGTTCTGGATTCATGACATGACCCGCTGGAAAATCACCATCGAATATGACGGCGGCGGCTTCGTCGGCTGGCAGCGCCAGGAAAACGGACTTTCGGTGCAGCAGACGCTGGAACAGGCGGTGCGGCGGTTCGCGCGGGAGGATGTCAGCCTGATCGCCGCCGGACGCACCGACAGCGGCGTGCATGCGCTGGGACAGGTGGCGCATTTCGATATGGAAAGACAGACCGACGCGGCAACCGTGCGCGATGCCCTGAACTATCATTGCCGTCCGCATCCCGTGGCGGTGCTGTCGGCCGAGGCGGTGGACGCGGATTTTCACGCCCGCTTCGCGGCGAAATCGCGGCATTACCTTTACCGCATCCTGAATCGCCATACACCGCCGATACTGGATGCCGGACGGGTCTGGCACGTTACCGCGCGGCTGGACGCGGCGGCGATGCATGAGGCCGCGCAAGCCCTGATCGGCAAGCACGACTTTTCCAGTTTCCGCGCCGCCGCCTGCCAGGCCGACTCACCGGTAAAAACGCTCGACGCGCTGGATGTGGCGCGGGTCGGCGCGGAGATTCACCTGACCGTTTCGGCGCGATCCTTCCTGCACAATCAGGTGCGCATCCTGACCGGAACGCTGAAGCTGGTCGGCGAGGGAAAATGGGACAGGGACGATCCGCGCCGCGCGCTGGAGGCCCGCGATCGCACCGCGGCCGGCCCGACGGCGCCGGCCGTCGGGCTGTACCTTACGCAGGTGGGATATTAGTCGTTCCGATGCCAGGGTGGGAGCCTG
>JAHELM010000461.1 GCA_024644185.1 Rhodospirillales bacterium
GGGCGGCGGCGCTGATCGCCGCCTCCGAGGCGACGATCAGCGCCGCCGCCCCGTCGTTGACGCCGGACGCATTGCCCGCCGTGACCGTGCCATCCTTGCGGAACGGTGTCGGCAGCCTGGCCAGCGCCTCGATGGTGGTTTCGCGCGGATGCTCGTCGGCGGTAACGATCGCCGGGTCGCCCTTGCGCTGGGGGATCGAGACCGGCGCGATCTCGCGGGCGAGCCGGCCGCTGGCGATGGCGCTGGCCGCCTTCTGCTGCGAGCGCAGCGCAAAGGCGTCCTGGTCGGCGCGGGCGACGCCGAATTCGGCGGCAACGTTCTCGCCGGTCTCGGGCATGGACTCGACGCCGTACTGCGCCTTCATCAGCGGGTTGACGAAACGCCAGCCGATGGTGGTGTCGTGGATCTCGGCATGGCGCGAGAAGGCGGCGTCGGCCTTGGGCATGACGAAGGGCGCGCGCGACATCGATTCGACGCCGCCGGCGATCACCAGCTCGGCCTCGCCCGCCTTGATCGCCCTTGCGGCGGCGATCAGCGCATCCATGCCGGACCCGCACAGCCGGTTGATCGTCGTGCCCGACACGCCGGCGGCGAGGCCGGCCAGCAGCGCGGCCATGCGGGCGACGTTGCGGTTGTCCTCGCCGGCCTGGTTGGCGCAGCCCAGGACCACGTCGTCCACCGCCTCCCAGTCGACGCCGGCATGGGCCGCCATCAGCGCCCGCAGCGGCACCGCCGCCAGATCGTCCGCCCGCACTGCGGACAACGCGCCGCCGAAACGGCCGATCGGCGTCCGGATAAAGGCGCAGATGAAGGCTTCGGTCATTTCCGCTCTCGAAAATCAGAAGTCGAAGAAGACGGTTTCCTTGTCGCCCTGCAGATGGATGTCGAGGCGATAGACCGTCTCGCCACCCCGCTTTTCCCGGCGCGCGATCAGCGTGTGGCGCTGGTCCGGCGGCACCGCGGCCAGCACCGGGTCGGTGGCGTGCGCCGCTTCGTCCTCGGGGAAGTACATCCGCGTATGCAGGTGTATGTTGATGCCGCGGGCGAACACCAGCAGGGTCACGTGCGGCGCCTGCTGGCGACCGTCGCGGTACGGCGTCGCGCCGGGCTTCACGGTCTCGAAGGCCCACTCGCCGGTCTTGAAATCGGCGACCGCGCGGCCCCAGCCGGTGAAACCCTTGGCATTGTACTTGCCCTTGGTGTCGGCCTGCCAGATCTCCAGCATGCCGTCATGGACCGGCGTGCCCGACCCATCAAGGACGACGCCCTCGATGCGGATGCGCTCGGCGGTGCCGGCGGCGGCCAGAACGTTCGGCTTTTCCTGAGTCCGTACGTTCAACCCGGCGGCCGACGGACAGGTGCCGATATGGACGTACGGGCCGGCCGTCTGCGACGGGGTTTCCTTCAGATATTTGACGGGCATGTCAGTTCCCCTCGGGCCGGTTTTCGAAGAAGGTGGAGCGGCGTCCGCGCAGCACGATGTCCCAGCGCCAGGTCAGGCAGTCGAAGGGCACCGTGTTGCCCATGTCGAGCCGGGCCACCAGCATGTCGATGGCCGCCGGGTCGGCGATGGTGTTGACGATCGGACACAGCGGGATCAGGGGGTCGCCCTCGAAATAGAACTGGGTGATCAGCCGCTGGGTGAAGGCGGCGCCGAAGATCGAGAGATGGATATGCGCCGGCCGCCAGTCGCTGCCGTCGTTGCGCCAGGGATAGGGGCCCGGCTTGATGGTGCGAAACGAGTAATAGCCGTTCTCGTCGGTCATGCAGCGGCCGCAGCCGCCGAAATTCGGGTCCAGCGCCGCCACGTAGCCGTCCTTCACGTGGCGGTAACGGCCGCCGGCATTGGCCTGCCAGATTTCCAGCAGCGCGTTCGGCACCGGCCGCGCATTTTCGTCCAGCACCTGGCCGTGCACGATAATGCGCTCGCCAATGGCCTCGCCGCCGGTGGAATAATTGGCGATCAGGTCGCGGTCGGAATCGGTGATCGTGGAATGGCCAAACACCGGCCCGCTGGTCTCGCCGACCGATTGTTCCAGCGACAGCAGCGCCCGGCGCGGCGACCGCAGGATGGTGGATTTGTACCCCGGCGCATAGCCCGGCGGATGCCAGCGCCGGTCGCGGCGCATGTATTCAGTCATGATTTTCGCCCCCTTCGGATGAAGCTGCCATCTCGCCATATGTTTTCTTTGCGATCTTGAAGGCGCGGTTGGCCGCCGGCACGCCGGCATAGACCGCGACATGCATCAACGCCTCCCGCACGTCCTGCATGCTGGCGCCGGTATTGGCGGTGGCGCGCACATGCATCGCGACCTCTTCTTCATGGCCGAGCGCGGCCAGCAACGCAATGGTGATCATCGAGCGTTCGCGCGCCGTCAGGCCGGGCCGCGACCACACCGAACCCCAGGCCCCTTCGGTAATGAAGGTCTGGAACGGTTCGTCGAACGGCGTCTTGCCCGCCTGCGCCCGGTCCACATGGGCATCGCCCAGCACCGACCGGCGCGTCGCCATGCCGGTGTCGAAGCGGGCATTGGGTTTCGAAGCCTCAGACAAATCCGTTCTCCTTCATGAATCCGCCGATCAGCCCGGCGACGGCATCGGGTTTCTCCAGGCAGGGCAGATGTCCGGCCCCGGCGACAATCTCGAACCGCGCGCCGGGGATGAGGTCAGCCATCGAACGCACCAGGTCCGGCGGTGTCGCGCCGTCTTCATCGCCCACCAGGCACAGCGCCGGAACGGCGATCCGCTTCGTTCCCGCAGTCAGATCGGCATCGCGCAGCGCGGCGCAGGTGCCGGTATAGCCGGCGACGGTGGTGCGGATCAGCATGTTCCGGTAGCCCGCGAAGTCTTCCCCCCG
>JAHELM010000462.1 GCA_024644185.1 Rhodospirillales bacterium
TGATTTACATCTGGATTTATGATAGCGCCAAGCGATACCGACCCACAGACTGGATCTGCAGGAGGCACAGGAGTAAAGGTGGGTATATTCGTCGATGTAGGTGTGAAGGTGCGCGTGGGCGACATGGGCTTCTGATCCCGTCGCACCCGTCAAAACGGGAAGGGGCGCGTCCTGCGGGACGCGCCCTTTTCTTTTGCCTGTGTGCCCGAACGCTAATATAAACACACATATAATATGTGCGCACAGGAGATGGCGGAATTGTGCTGGACAGACATCTGGACGGGCCGGGCGCGGCATTGTGGCGGGCGGCCAATCTCTGGCAGCGCCGGCAGCGCGAGGCGCTGGCCCGCTATCGCCTGACGCCGGTGCAATTCCTGCTGCTGGCCGGCCTGGCGGACCTTGCCGGCAGCGGTCCGGTAACCCAGGTGGCGCTGGCGCGGCTTTGCGGGGCCGATCCGATGATGGTATCCCAGGTCGTGCGCGACCTGGAGAAGATGCGCCTGGTGCGTCGGGCCTCGCATCCCGGGGATCTGCGGGCGCGCGCGCTGGCGCTTACCGGCGAGGGGCGGCGGATGTTCGACCGGGTTGCGCCGGCCGTGGCCGAGGTGCAGCATGAGGTCTTCGGCGTTCTGGCCGGCGATGTAGAGGCATTTACCGGGGCGCTTGGCCTGCTGGCCGGCGCCAAGCCGCGCCGCCGCGTCGTCGCCGGGCATCGCGAATAGGCGCCCGCGCCGCCGCCGCCCGTCGCGTCCCGTCCACCCCACGGAGGAAACCCGATCATGCTCGACACGACCATTGCCGGCAGCCTGCCCAAGCCGTCCTGGCTGGCCGAACCCGAAAAACTCTGGGCCGCCTGGCGGCTGTCCGGGGCCGATCTGGAACAGGCCAAGCGCGATGCCGCCCTGGTCTGGATCAAGGAGCAGGAGGATGCGGGCATCGACATCGTCACCGAGGGCGAGCAATTCCGCATCCACTTCGTGCACGGCTTCCTGGAACAGGTCGCGGGCATCGACTGGGAAAAGAAGACCAGGATGGGCATCCGCAACAACCGCTATGTGGTCGACGTTCCAACGGTTACCGGCACGCTGTCGCGCAAGCGCCCGGTGCATCGCGAGGAAGCCAGGTTTGCCCGCGCGCATACCAAAAACCGGCTGAAATTCACGCTGCCCGGGCCGATGACGATTTGCGACACCGTGGCCGATGCGCGGTATGGCCGGCGCGCCGACATGGCGATGGCCTTCGCCGAATTGCTGAACCAGGAGGCGCGCGAGCTGGAGGCGGAGGGCGTCGACCTGATTCAGTTCGACGAACCGGCCTTCAATGTCTTCATGGATGACGTCAAGGAATGGGGCATCGCCGCGTTGCACAAGGCGATCGACGGCCTGAAATGTCAGACGGCCGTGCATATCTGCTACGGCTACGGCATCAAGGCGAACATCGACTGGAAAAAGACGCTGGGCAGCGAGTGGCGGCAATACGAGGAAATCTTCCCCGCGCTGAACGACAGCCGGCTGGATCAGGTCTCGCTGGAATGCGCCAATTCGCGGGTGCCGCTGTCGCTGATCGGGCTGTTATCGAAAAAGACCGTCATGGTCGGCGCCATCGACGTCGCCAGCACCGAGGTCGAGACCCCGGAACAGGTGGCGGCGACGATCCGCGCCGCAATGGAATTCGTCGATGCCGAACGTATCAGCCCCTGCACCAATTGCGGACTGGCGCCGTTGCCGCGCGATGTGGCCGCGGGCAAGTTGCGAGCGCTGGGCGCCGGCGCGGCGCTGATGCGCAGGGAACTGGCGGGCCGCTGAGGGGCCAGAACGGCCCGCCGCCGCGGGTTATTCGTGCGCGAAGCGTGCGCGGGCGCCGCGTTCGATGGCAGCGGCAACCAGCCGGTCGATCTTCAGGCGGTGACGCAGCAATTCCAGCAGGCGCAGAACTTCCTGCGAGATGTTGCCGTCGGCGGCGGCGACGTCGCAGGCCAGCGCATAGCCGGTTTCGCGCAGCTTTTCCGGCAGGGCCTTGCGGATCACGTCGAGCGTGTGTTCCAGCCCGTCGTCGCCGGATACCAGGTCGGCGCAAACGCCGGCCGTCCGCGGCAGCTTGGTGACGTCATAGCCCTTGAACACCGGAAGGTGCCGGACGATGTCCCCGATCATGCCGAGTTCGGCGTCGGTCATGTTGCGGTCCGCGGCGGAAACCAGGACCATGGTGTAGATCAGCGCCGACTGGTGGTCGATCATCGATATCTCCGCTTGTCATTTCCGGGCTTATATCGCCCCTGGCCGCGCCCCCGTCAAGGCTGGGGAATTCCGCTTTACCTCGGCCCGTCCGCTGGTATTCTGGCGCCGCCATGCACGCGGTCCTGAATGTCGCCCTTCCCGTCTTCGCCATCATGCTGGCCGGCTATCTCGCCGGGCACTTCGGCGTGCTGGGTTCGGGTGGATCGGAGGTCCTGAACCGCTTCGTCTATTACGCGGCGCTGCCGGCCCTGTTCGTGGTGTCGATGGCGCGGGTGCCGATCCACGAAATCCTGAACTGGAACTTCATCGGCGTCTTCTTCGGCGCCCAGATCCTGACCCTGGCGCTTGCCATGGCGGTCGCCCGGTTCGCCTTTCCCGGCCGGCCGGCGCAGCTTGGCCTGCACGGGCTGGCGGCGATGTTTTCCAATACCGGCTATATGGGGATTCCACTGCTGCTTCTGGCCTTCGGCGACGCGGGCACGCTGCCGGCGGTGATCGCCACCGTGATCAACGGCGCCATCGTCATGGCGATGGGCATCGCCGTCATCGAGATGGATATGTCGAAGCAATCGAGCCCGGCTGGAATCCTCATGGACGTGGCCATCGGCGTGGCCAAAA
>JAHELM010000463.1 GCA_024644185.1 Rhodospirillales bacterium
GGCGGTGCGGGTGGGCGCGGCGCGCGGCGCCGGCGACCTTCCCGGCATGCAGGCCGCCGGATGGGTCGGGCTGCTGGCGACGGCACTGCCGATGGCGGTATTCGGGGTGCTGCTGTTCCTGTGGCCGAACCAGATCGGCGGGCTGTATTCAAACCAGGAGGATCTGCGGGCGATCCTGCCGTCGCTGATGGTCATCGTCGCCCTGGTGCTGGTGCCCGATGGCGGCCAGGTGGTGATGGCCTATGCGCTGCGCGGCGCGGGCGATGCCTGGGTCCCGACGGCGCTGCACCTGACATCGTATTTCGTGGTGATGATCCCCGCCGCCTGGCTGCTGGCCTTCCCGCTGGGCCACGGGGTGCACGGGCTGATCGAGGCGATCGCGCTGGCCAGCGCGTTCTCGGTCTCGGTGCTGATGATCCGTTTCTGGCTGATCGGCCGCGCGCGAAATTGATCCGGCTGCGTCAAACGATATCGGCGATCGTCGGATGGTCGCCGCACAACGCACAGGCCGGGTCGCGCGGAACCTTGATGGTGCGCAGCGTCACGTCCATCGCATCGTAGAGCAGCAGGCGCCCGGTCAGGCCGGTGCCCAGCCCCAGAAGTTCCTTCAGCACCTCGGTCGCCTGCATCGTGCCGACGACCCCGGCCAGCGCCCCGAAGATGCCGGCCTGCGAACAGCGCGGCGCCATCTCGGCCGACGGCGGCACGGGAAACATGCAGCGATAGCAGGGATGGGTGCCGTCATAGGCCTTGATTGTCGTCGCCTGCCCCTCGAAGCGCAGCATCGCCGCGGTGACCAGCGGCTTCTTCTCGAAATAGCAGGCATCGTTGACCAGGTAGCGGGTGGTGAAATTGTCGCTGCCGTCGGCCACCAGATCGTACTGGCGGATCAACGCCCGCGCGTTCTTCGCGGTCAGCTTCCCGGTATGCCGCTCGACCCGGATTTCCGGGTTCAGCGCGGCGATCGTCTGGGCCGCGCTGTCGGTCTTGTTCTGGCCGATGCGCGGCGTCGTATGGGCGATCTGGCGTTGCAGGTTGGTGATATCGACGGTGTCGTGGTCGATCACGCCCAGCGTGCCGACGCCGGCCGCCGCCAGATACATCAGCACCGGCGAGCCGAGCCCGCCGGCGCCGACCACGAGCACGCGCGAGGCAAGCAGGCGCAATTGCCCCTCCTCGCCGACCTCGTCGAGGATGATGTGGCGGGCATAGCGGTGCAGGCGGTCTTCGGTGATCTCACCGGCGGTTGTCATGGGGTTGCCTCCGGTCAGGCGGAAACGCCTTCGAACAGCGCCGTCGACAGGTAGCGCTCGGCGAAGGACGGAATGATGACGACGATGCGCTTGCCCTTCATCTCCGGCCGCTCGGCGACTTCCAGCGCCGCCGCCAGCGCCGCGCCCGACGAGATGCCGACCGGCACGCCTTCCAGGCTCGCCACCTTGCGGGCGACGGTGAAGGCGGTTTCGTTGGCGATCGAGATGACTTCGTCGATCAGGTCGCGGTTCAGGATGGCCGGCACGAAGCCGGCGCCGATGCCCTGAATCTTGTGCGGGCCGGGCGTGCCGCCGGCCAGGACCGGGCTGTCCTCCGGCTCGACCGCGACGATGCGGATCCCCGGGTTGCGCTCTTTCAGCAGTTCGCCGCAGCCGGTCAGCGTGCCGCCGGTGCCGACGCCCGACACCAGGACATCGACCTTGCCGCCGGTGTCGCGCCAGATTTCCTCGGCGGTGGTGCGACGGTGGACCGCCGGATTGGCCGGATTGTCGAACTGCCCCGGCATCACCGCGTCCGGCAGGCTGCGGACCAGTTCCTCGGCGCGGGCGATGGCGCCCTTCATGCCCTTGTCGGCGGGGGTCAGCTCAAGATCGGCACCCAGCAGCTTCAGCATCTTGCGGCGTTCGATCGACATCGATTCCGGCATGGTCAGGATCAGCCGGTAGCCCTTGGCGGCGGCGACGAAGGCCAGCGCGATGCCGGTATTGCCCGAGGTCGGCTCGACCAGAACGGTTCCCTTCTTCAGTTTTCCCTGGGCCTCCAGCGCGTCGATCATCGCCAGGCCGATGCGGTCCTTGACCGAGGCCAGCGGATTGAAGAATTCCAGCTTGCCGAGGATCTCGGCCCCCACACCGGCATCCGCCGCCAGCCGCGAGAAGCGAACCAGCGGGGTGGCGCCGATGGTGTCGACAATGCTGTCGTAGATCCGGCCCCTGAATTCGGATTGCTGCGTCGCCATCTCCCGTTTCCCCCTCGTTTCGTGTGGTTTCAGATCGTGAAATCGGTGTGCTGTTTCGCCCCGCTGTCGATGCCGGCCTCGCGCGCCGTGCGGCACAGATCCTCGATGCTGACCGCGTCCAGCTTGACCAGCGCCTCTTCCTGAAGCCCATGCCATATCGGCTGCAGCACGACCCGGCCAAGTTCCGAGCCGGTATCCTCGTCCTCCGACTCCTCGGCATCCATGCCGGCGACGATGCGGACGATCTCGCCCAGCGCGATGCGCCGGCGCTCGCGCGCCAGACGATAGCCGCCACGCGGGCCGCGCACGCCGCGCAGCACGTCGGCGCGGACCAGCTGTTGCAGCACCTGCTCCAGATAGCGCCGCGGGATCCCCTGGCGCTCGGCGATATCCTTGCTCTGCACCGGATGTTCACCGGCGTTGTAGGCGATGTCCACCACCGCCTCGATGGCGAACATCAGCTTGCGCGTCAGTCGAAGCATGTCAGGCCACACCCCCGCCGATGCCGGTCGATCCGAAACCGCCGGCGCCCCGACCGGACTCCGGCAGATCGGCGTTGTCGCTGACTTCCGCCCAGGTCAGGCGGGTTACCGGCGCCACCACCATCTGCGCAAT
>JAHELM010000464.1 GCA_024644185.1 Rhodospirillales bacterium
GCAGCAGCCGGGCGATGGCCGCGGTCGAGGCATGCGCGCGGTGGGCGGCGGAAAACGCGTCGTTCACATAGATGTCGCCCAGCCGGGCCAGCTCGGCCGCAAAACCGGGATCGTTCGCCTCCTCGCCCTTGTGGAAGCGCAGGTTTTCCAGCAGCGCCACCGCGCCGGGCTTCAGCGCCTCCACCGTCCGCGCCGCCTCGGCGCCGACGCAGTCGGATGCGAAGGCGACCGCCTGGCCGCCCAGCGCCGCCGACAGGGCGGCGACCACCGGGCGCAGCGACATTTCCGGCACCACCTTGCCCTTCGGTCGGTCGAAATGCGACAGCACCACCACCCGCGCGCCCTTGGCGCACAGCTCGCGGACGGTCGGCACAAGGCGCTCGATGCGGGTGGCGTCGGTCACCTTTCCGTCGGCCAGCGGCACGTTCAGATCGGCGCGCAACAAGACGCGGCGTCCGCGGAAATCGAAATCGTCGAGGGTCTTGAACATCGCGAGGGCGCTCCGGCCGTGGCTCGAGGTTTCTGCTCCCGTTTCAGTACACCGACCGGCGGCCGAGGGGCAATGCCCCAACGGGTGGGGGCTGGCCCGCCCGGAAACCCGATCGCCGCCCCCTTGCGCCGCTTGAAGGGTTGGGTTCCCCCGGCGCGTTGTGCTAGCTAGAACGGCACGACGGAAGCGACGCCCCGGTCGCGATCCCGACCCAGCCAATCCGCCCGCAGGTTTGCCCCATGCCCCGCGATCCCCGCTACGATATCCTGTTCGAGCCGGTCAGGATCGGCCCGGTCACCGCCCGCAACCGCTTCTATCAGGTGCCCCATTGCACGGGCGATGGCTGGCTGCGCCCGCGCATGCTGGCGGATATGCGCGGGATCAAGGCCGAGGGCGGCTGGGGCGTGGTCTGCACCGAATATTGCTCGATCCACCCGTCGTCCGACGATCTGCCCTATCCCTCGGCCAGCCTGTGGAACGACGGCGACATCCGGGCCAATGCGCTGATGACCGACAAGGTCCACGCGCATGGCGCGCTGGCCGGGGTCGAACTCTGGTATGGCGGCGCCCGCACCGCCAACCTGCACAGTCGCGAGGTCGCGCTGCACGTGGACAGCGTGCCGAATTTCAACGGCGATCCGTTCCAGACGCGCGCCATGGACAAGGCCGATATCCGCAATTTCCGCAAATGGCACCGCGACGCGGCGCTGCGCGCCCGGGCGGCCGGGTTCGACATCGTCTATGTCTATGCCACCCACACCTATCTGCTGTCGCAATTCCTGTCGCCGCGGAGCAACACCCGTACCGACGAATACGGCGGCAGCCTGGAAAACCGGGTCCGGCTGGTGCGCGAGATCATCGAGGACACGAAGGCGGCGGTCGGCGACCGCTGCGCCGTCGCCGTGCGGTTTTCGGCCGAGGAAGGCGGCGGCGCCGACGGCGTCCCGGTTTTTGGCGAACGCCGCGAGATGTTCGCGATGCTGGGCGAACTGCCCGATCTGTGGGACATCAATATCGCCGATTACTCGCTGGAAATGGGCGTGTCGCGCTTCGTCAGGGAAGGCGCGCTGGAACCCTACATGGCTTACGTCAAGTCGGTGACGACGAAGCCGGTGGTGACGGTCGGCCGCTTCACCTCGCCCGATACCATGGCCGACCAGGTCCGGCGCGGCATCGTCGATTTCATCGGCGCGGCGCGGCCCTCCATCGCCGATCCGTTCCTGCCGAGGAAGATCGAAGACGGCCGCATCGAGGATATCCGCGAATGCATCGGCTGCAATATCTGCTATTCCGGCGATGCGCAGGGCGTGCCGATCCGCTGCACCCAGAATCCGACCATGAACGAGGAATGGCGGCGCGGCTGGCATCCGGAACGGATCGCCGCGAAGGGTTCGGATGCGAAGGTGCTGATCGTCGGGGCCGGCCCGGCGGGGCTGGAGGCGGCGCGGGCGCTGGGCCAGCGGGGCTATGACGTGATGCTGGCCGAGGCCGGGCGCGAACTGGGCGGCCGGGTGACGCTGGAATCGCGGCTGCCCGGCCTGGCCGAATGGGCGCGGGTGCGCGACTGGCGGGTGGGGCAGATCGAACGCATGCCCAATGTGGAACTCTATCGCGAGAGCAGGCTGGGCGCCGACGACGTGCTGGCTATCGGGGCCGGCCATGTGGCGATCGCCACCGGCGCCACATGGCGGCGCGACGGGGCCGGCCGGTTTCATCAGGCGGGCATCGCCGATCTCGGCCCCGCCGGCCGGATCTTCACGCCGGACGACATCATGGCCGGGCGGCTGCCCGAGGGACGGGTCGTGCTGTTCGACGACGATCATTACTACATGGGCGCCGTCCTCGCCGAACGGCTGCGCGCCGCCGGACTGCCGGTGACCCTGGTGACGCCCGATGCCAGGGCCGCCGCCTGGGCCAGCCGCACCGCCGAACAGCCCCGCACCCAGCGGCGATTGCTGGAGCTGGGGGTGGAGATCGTCGTCTCGCACGCGCTCGCCGCCTTCGATGGCGCCGAGGCCAGGCTGACCTGCGCCTATACCGGCCGCGAACGCCGCGTCGCCGCGGATTCGGCGGTTCTGGTGACGGCGCGCCGGCCCGATGACGCGTTGTACCGGGCGCTGGAAGGTCGGGTGAAATCGCTGCGCCGCATCGGCGATTGCGACGCCCCGGCCATCGTCGCCGCCGCCATATATACCGGCCACCGCTACGCCCGCGAACTCGACGAACCGGACCGGGATTTCGCGCGGGTGCCGGTTGACAGGGTGTTCGACGAGCCGGCGTGAACCGGCGGCCGGGGCGACCCCGGCCCGAGGCGGGGTCTTGTGCGAAACACCCGTATCGGGCAAGGTCCGGCG
>JAHELM010000043.1 GCA_024644185.1 Rhodospirillales bacterium
GCAAGCGGGAAGCCGCGCCGAGCTCCGGATCATGTGCGTGGAACTGGCCACGCTTCCCCTGCTCCACAAGCTGAGTGCGGGCGCCGCCATTCTCGGGGCCGGGATTCCCGCCACGGTGATGCTGACCTCGATCGTCGTCGGCAAGAACCGGCGGCTGCTGGCGGCGATCTTCCCGGCCGTCGTTCAGTTCGCGCTGATGATGATCGTTCTCAGTGTCCTGATGCAGGGCGCGGTGCTGACGCTGGGCTCGCTCGTCGCCCAGGAATTTTTCCTGCATCGGGTGCGCATCTATATCGTGATCGCCATCGGCACCGGCGCCGCGGCGGCATCCTGGAAACTGTTCGACGGAATTCTCGAATTCGGCGCAAAACTGCGAAACACCGTATCCGGTATGCGGGTCAGCGCCGACAAGGCGCCCAAACTGCATGAATTCGTCAACGGCCTGGCCGAAAAGCTGGGGGCCCAGCCACCACGCAATATCGTCGTCGGCCTGGCGCCGAATTTCTTCGTCACCAGCGCCGAGGTGGTGACGCCGGAATCCGGCCGGCCGCTCGAGGGCGAGACGCTCTATATCTCCGCCCCGCTGGCACGGTTGATGACGATGGGGGAATTCGCCGCGGTCATCGGCCACGAGCTGGGACATTTCCGCGGCGAGGATACCGCATACAGCCTGAAATTCGCCCCTGTCTACGCCGGGCTGGCCACCATGCTGGCGGGCACGAAATACGAAAAGGGCGAACGCTTCTATCACGGTCTGGCCAAGCTGCCGGCGCGGGCCATGCTGCATTTCATGATGAATATGTTCGCGATCAACGAGCGGGCCATCGGCCGCCAGCGCGAATTGCTGGCGGACAAGGCGGGCGCCGAGGCATCGTCCCCGGAAGCGCTGGCGACGGCGCTGATCAAGGTCGTGCTCTATGCCGGCCTGTGGGAATCGGTCCTGGCGGAGAACGTGGATCGGCTGAACCAGGGCAAGGCGACGCGGAATCTCAGCAACCTGCTCGAGGATCGGGTGCGCTACGACGTGGAACACACCGATATTCGCAAGACCGTCGCGGCGGCGGTCAAACGGTCCATCCCGCACCCGACCGATACGCATCCGGCAGTGGGCAGACGCATGAAGTCGCTGGGCGTCGACCCGGCCTCGATCGGAGACACCGCGCTGCGGGTTCCCGAGCGCAGCGCGATAGAGCTGTTCGGGAATGCCGCGGCGCTGGAGGAGAACCTGTCGACCATGGAGCACAAACGCATGGTCGACCTGGGCTTCGTTCCCGAGGGCGTCAGGGGCACCGGCGGGGTCGGGCGTCATCTCTCGGCGATATACCGTATCGCCGTGCCGATGATCGTGGCGGAGGGTCAGGTCAAACCCGAGGTGATCCGCGCCGCCGAGGTCGTCGGAACTGAACTGTTCCCGGGATTCGACACCACCGATTTCCGACAGGTGTGCCGCTACGCCGATGATATCCCGGATATGGAAGCCCTGATCGAAAACCTCAACGAGCTTCTGGACCAGACGCAAAAGAAGGCGGTTATCGCCTGGCTCGGGCGCGTTGCGGGGGCCGCGGGCGAGATCGGTCTGGGCGAGGCCCTCTACATCGATTCGGTCGCCACCGATCTCGGCTTCGGCCAGACGGGGTAAGGCGTTCCGGGTGCCGTTCTATCCGCCGCTCAGCAACCTGACGGCGTGCAGGGCGATCATCCGTTCCTCGTCGGTCGGGATGACACGGATCGCGACGCGGCTGACCGGGGTTGAGATCACGGCCTCGTGCGTCGCGTTGGCGGCATCGTCCAGGTCCAGCCCCAGCCATGCCATGTCGCGGCACAGCGCGGCGCGGATCGGGGCGGCGTTCTCGCCGATACCGGCGGTGAAGACCAGCGTATCCAGCCCGCCCATCGTGGCGACCAGCGCGCCCAGTTCGCGCCGCATCCGCCAGACATAGAGATCCACCGCCTCTTGCGCGCGCGGCGCGGTGCTGGCCAGAAGGTCGCGCATGTCGGCCGAGATGCCCGACACGCCGAGCAGCCCGGACTCGTTGTAGAGCAAGCGTTCGGCCGCCTGCGCGCCGATGCCGAATTCGCGTTCCAGATGCGGAATGACGCCGGGATCCAGCGCCCCGCAGCGCGTGCCCATGACCAGCCCGTCCAGCGGCGTGAACCCCATGGTCGTGTCGATCGCCTGCCCGTCGCGGATCGCGCAGAGCGAGGCGCCGTTGCCGAGATGGGCGACGATGACCCGGCCGCCGGCCTCGGCCGGGGCGATCTCGCCCAGCCGTCGCAGGATGAATTCGTAGCTGATGCCATGGAAGCCGTAGCGCCGCACGCCCGCCTCCTCGAAGCGGCGGGGGATGGCGAAGCGGTCGGCCACGGCCGGGCGGCCGCGATGGAAGGCGGTGTCGAAGCAGGCGATCTGCTTCAGGCCGGGATACATCCGGGCCGCCGCCGCGATACCGGCAAGATTATGCGGCTGATGCAGCGGCGCCAGCGGGGCCAGCGACCGCAACCTGGCCAGGATCGTCTCGTCGACGCTGACCGGCGCGGCGAAATCCAGGCCGCCATGCACCACACGATGGCCGACGGCCACGGGGCGGGTGGTTCTCGCGGGGCTCTCCAGCCAATCGCGCAGGAAGGCGAAGCCACCCTCATGGTTCAGCACCGTGCCCGCGGGCCAGCCCTGCTCGCCGATCCGCGCGCCTGTCGCGTCCCGCGCCGAGAAACGGGGCGTCGCGCCGATGCCTTCGATCTGGCCCTTGAAGGCCAGCGCCGGCCCGGCGCCGCCCAGCGTGAACGATGCGAACTTGATGCTCGACGAGCCCGCATTGATGACCAGGATGCTGTCCGCCACTTCGGCTCACTCTTTCCTTCGGTTGGCGGCCGAGGCTCGCCCGGCGCGGCGTCTCCTGTCAACGGCCAGCGCCATGCTTTCGCCCGGTCCAGCGCGGTCACCGCCCCCGCAG
This sequence comes from Rhodospirillales bacterium, assembly GCA_024644185.1. Classification (GTDB taxonomy): domain Bacteria; phylum Pseudomonadota; class Alphaproteobacteria; order UBA8366; family JADFVY01; genus JAHELM01. The sequence goes on from JAHELM010000043.1 coordinate 2,955, forward strand.
CATCTCCGCGTTCACCGCGGCCAGCCTGCCCGGCGGCGGGCGCTGGCCGAGCGTGGCCACCGGGATCGCATCGCGGATCATGTCGTGGAACTGCCGAACCCGGCCTTCGCGCCGCGACAGCGGCCCGGACTCGCTGGCGCCGGATGCCAGGCCGACCTGTACGCCCTCGACCAGCCCGACATCCTCGCGCCCGACCTGGGCATTGATGCGCATGTTGAGATAGCGCGCCGCGCGCATCGCCAGCCGCGCGTCCGGCAGGGCATAGCTCCGCAGGCGGCTGAGGCATTTCCCGGGGCCGGTCGGGACGATCTGAAAGAAGTCGATCAGGTCGGGATACACGTCGAAGGCCAGGCTCGGGAACATCGAGTAATAATGCCATTCCCGCTGCCGTTCCGCCGACAGATGCGCGACCTCCGGCAGCAGATTCAGATAGGCGCGCTCGCTCCAGTTCGGCGACGGTTTGTCGCGCAGCCGGCCATGGCTTTGCGAAACCCCCAGCGACTGCACCTCAAAACGGTATGACGCACCGTACAGCCGCTGCAGGCCGGGATGCGCCGCGGGTACGTGGTAGGCCTCGAGATTGTTGTCGACCGCCACCTTCCAGTCGGCATTGATCGGCGTTTCGACGAACGGCCCGATGGGCTGCATCTCGGCGATGCGGTACGAGTCCAGTTCCTGCCGGCAGGGCGCCAGCTGCCCGGCGACGGACGGGCCGGCGCCGCCGAACCGGATGAAGACGAAACCAAGGAAGATCTCCGTCTCGATCGGGTGCAGACCCATCGTCGCACGGTCGATGTCGGGGAAATCCTCCTCGAAGGGAACCCCGGCCAGACGCCCGTCCAGATCGTAGGAAAACCCGTGATAGGGGCAGCGGATGGCCCGGTCGCAATGCCCGGCCCGGCCGTCGAGCATTCGCATCGCACGGTGCCGGCACACATTGTGGAACGCGCGGATTTCGCCATCCCTGCCACGAATCGCGAAGGCGGTGCGGCCAAGCAGCGAAAACCCCAGCCAGTCGCCGGGCCGCGGCATGTCGCTGACATGGCCGGCAAGCTGCCATGTGGTCAGAAAGACCGTATCGCGTTCCAGCGCAAGGAATTCCGGGTCCTCATAGACCCAGGCCGGAAGGGTCCGCCAGGTCATGTTTCCTCTCCCGCGGGGGGGCGCATCCCGTGACGGCCCCGCCGCCGCGGCATCATGGCACGGTTTTTCGCGGGGCGTACCGGCAAAAAATGCCGGCCGCCCCTGTCGCGCCTATACCTTGCCGATGAAGTCGCGCTTGCCGATCTCCAAGCCGCCGTGACGCAGGATGTCGTAGGCGGTGGTGACGTGGAAATAGAAGTTCGGCAGGGCGTAGTGGATGAGGTAGGGCTTGCCCTTGAAGGTCATCGTCTCCTTGCCGATGCTGATGGTGATGTCGCGGTTTTCCGAACCGTCGATATCCTTCTCCCTGAGGCCCTGGAGGAAGGCGACGGTTTTGGCGATGCGCGCCTTCAGATCGGCGAAGGTCTTCTCGCTGTCCTCGTATTTCGGCACCTCGACCCCGGCCAGCCGGGCGCTGGTGCCCTTGGCGAAATCGCCGGCGATCTGCACCTGGCGGATCAGCGGGAACATGTCCGGCGCCAGGCGGTAATTCAGCAGGACCGCCGGGTCGATCTTGCGGCGGGCGGCATCGGCCTCGGCCTTGTCGAGCAGGGCGGACAGGTTGTTCAGCATCTGCAGGAAGGCCGGAACCGAGGCCTGGTACATGGACAGTGTCATGATAGGGGCAGCTTTCTCGGATAAGAGGAATGGCACGCCCACAATATCTGCGCCGGAAGCGATCCGTCGGCAAGGGGGGGGCGCGTATTCGGCCTGCCCTATCCCTGTCGCGCCGCCGCATCGCCCCCGCGATCGGGCGTCTGTACGTGCTCCGGCGGCCAGCCGAAGGCCACGGCCAGCCGGTTCCAGGCATTGATCGTGGTCACCACGAGGGTCAGGTCGACCAGTTCCGTCTCGGAAAATTCACGGCGCGCCGCCTCGTAGGCCTCGTCCGGCACGTGGCTGTCGGCGACCAGGGTGACGGATTCGGTCCAGGCCAGCGCGGCGCGTTCGCGGGCGCTGAACACAGTTGTCTCGCGCCAGGCATTCAGAAGATGCATCCGGTCGTCGGTCTCGCCGCGTTTGCGTGCATCGTGCACATGCATGGCCAGGCAGAATGCGCAGCCGTTGATCTGCGAAGCCCGGATCTTCACCAGCTTGATCAGCGCATATTCGATGGCGCAGTCATGCAGATAGGTCTCCAGCCCCAGCATCGCCGTGTAGGCGCCGGGGCTGGTCTTGCGCATGTTCAGGCGCTCCCGCATCGCAGTTCTCCGTGTCTCGCGCGCCGCTTTCAGCCGCTGTAGCACCCGGCGCCGATAGCCAGCCGGCGGACCAGCGCCAGCACGGTGTCGATTGTCGGCGTCGGGGTCTCGGTCAGCCGGCCCATCTCCTGCACGGCGGTGACCAGGGCATCGATCTCCATTGGCCGGCCGCGCTCCATATCCTGCAGCATCGAGGTCTTGTGGGCACCGACGGCGGCCGCGCCGGCGATGCGCTTGTCGACGTCGATGCGAAAGCGCACGCCCAGTTTTTCGGCGATTGCCTGCGCCTCCACCATCATGGCGCGGGCGACACCGCGGATTTCCGGTTCGGTCGCCAGCACGTCCAGCGTCGCCCGGGTCAGCGCGCTCAACGGGTTGAACGCCAGATTGCCCCACAGCTTGATCCAGATCTCGTCGCGAATGTTCGGCCGGACCGGCGCCTTGAATCCGGCGGCGACCATGGCCTGGCCCAGCGCCTCGGCGCGCGCCGATTTCGACCCGTCGGGCTCGCCCAGGGTGAAGCGGTCGCCCTCGATATGCTCGATCACGCCCGGCTCGGGCACCTCGCAAGCGGGGTAGACGACGCAACCGATCACGCGCGCCGCCGGCAGTTTCTCCGACAGCACGCCGCCCGGATCGACCGCCTCGATGCGCCGGTCGCGCCAGGGCGAATCGATGCCATGGAAATACCAGTAGGGAACGCCGTTCATGCCGGTGACGATGGCGGTCTCCGGCCCCAGCAACCGGGCGATCTGCCCGGCCACCGGCGGCACCGAATGCGCCTTCAGGGTGACGAAGACGTAGTCCTGCGGGCCGGCCTCGGCCGGGTCCTGTACCGCGCGGATCCGGGCCACCTTTTCCGTGCCGCCGATGCGCAGCCGCAACCCGTTCGCCTGCATGGCGGCCAGATGCGGCCCGCGGGCGATCACCGTCACATCCTGTCCGGCCAGCGCCAGTTCCACCGCCAGATAGCCGCCGATCGCGCCGGCGCCGAAGATGCAGATCCTCATGCCGCCGCCTTCCTCATCCAAGCCCCAGCGTCTTCGCCAGGCCGATGCGCTGCAGCTTGCCGGTGGCGCCCTTGGGGATTTCCTCCAGGAACAGGATCTTGCGCGGTACCTTGAAATCGGCCAGGCGGGCGGCGACGAAATCGCGCAGGCCGCGCTCGTCGACGCTCTGCCCCTCGCGCAGAACCACCGCCGCCGCAACCTCCTCGCCCAGCTTGTCATGCGGCATGGCGAAGGTCACGGCCTGGGCAACCGCCGGGTGGTCCATCATCGCCTCGTCGACCTCGCGTGGCGAAATCTTCTCGCCACCGCGATTGATCAGTTCCTTGATGCGGCCGGTGATGGTCAGATAACCCTCGTGGTCCAGCACGCCCTGATCGCCGGTGCGGAACCAGCCCTGTTGCGTGAAGGACGAGGCGTTGGCGTCGGGATTGTTGCGATAGCCCGGCGTCACGTTCGCTCCGCGGATGACCACCTCGCCGATCTGGCCAGCCGGCTTGAACGCGTCGTTCTGTTGTTCGTCCATGATGGCGATTTCGGGACCCGCCGCAACACCGACCGTGCCCGGCTTGCGGGCGCGCGGCGGCAGCGGGTTGGAGGCCATCTGGTGCGCCGCCTCGGTCATGCCGTAGGCCTCGATGACCGGGCAGCCGAAGGTGTCTTCCAGTTCCTTCATCACCTGCGGCGGCAGCGACGACGACGACGATCGGGCGAAGCGCAGCCGGGCCCGCTTCACCGAATCCGGGTTGCGCCCGGCGCGCGCCAGGATCGCCTGGTGCATGGTCGGCACGGCGGTATACCAGCTTGGCTTCACGCCATCCAGCCAGGCAAAGAATTTCAGCGCGTTGAAACCCGGCGTGCAGCAGATCTCCGCCCCCGCCGAAAGGGTCGACAGGACGGCGGCGATCAGCCCGTGGATATGGAACAGCGGCATGACGTTCAGGCAGCGGTCGGCCGGGGTCAGCGCCAGCGCCGCGCCGACACTGGCCGCCGACCGGGTGACGTTCCGCTGGGTCAGCGGCACGATCTTCGGGCGCGACGTCGTGCCCGAGGTGTGCAGCACCAGGGCCACGTCGTCGGGTTTCGCATACCCGCCCCCGGCCGCCATCGGTTTCCCGCCGCCGGTCGTGGCCAGGCTGAATTCGCCCGCCGCCATGCCCGGCCGAACCGACAGTTCGGCGATCGGGATTCCCTGCCGCGCGGCGACCGCGCGGGCGGGGGTGTTGTCGCCGGCCATGACGATCAGCAGCCGCGATTCCAGGTCGTTGAGATAGAACGCGAACTCGTCCTCGCGATAGGCGGGGTTCAGCGGCGCGGCGGTCGCGCCGGCGGCAATGGCGACGAAGGCGGCAGCCATTTCCGGGCCGTTCGGCAGGACAATCGCCACCGCATCGCCGCGGCCGATGCCTGAATCGTTCAGCGCCCGCACCGTGCGGTCGACCAGCGCGCGCAAGGCCCCGTAGGTCAGGGTTTCGCGCTCCGGCGCGGAAATGGCCGGCGCGTCGTCGGCGCCCGCCGCCAGAAGTTGTTCGATCGTCTCCGCCATCGCCGCGACACCCTTCTGCTGTAGCCGAATCGTTGCCGGTGGAAAGGTAGGCGAGGGCGCGGCCGCTGTTCAAGCGGTCGCGCGTATCCGCCCCCGATTTGTCCCCGCTCAGCCGATCCTGACCGCGATCTCGCCGACGCCGTCGACGCCGCCGGTCACCCGCGCGCCCCTGGGGATGGCGCCGACGCCTTCCGGCGTGCCGCTATAGATCAGGTCGCCCGGCTGCAATTCCCACAGGCCGGACAGGTGCTCGATGATTTCGGGCACCGACCAGATCAGCTTGGAGATGTCGCTGTCCTGCTTGACCGTTCCGTCGATGGCCAGCCAGATGCGGCCCGTCGACGGGTGGCCGATCACGGATGCCGGGCGGATTGCGGTGCAGGGGGCTGCGCGGTCGAAGCCCTTGCCGGAATCCCAGGGGCGGCCGGCCTTCTTGGCCTCGCCCTGCAGGTCGCGCCGGGTCAGGTCGATGCCGACCGCATAGCCCCAGACATGATCCAGCGCCCTGGCCGCGGCGATGTTGGCCCCGCCCTTGCCGATGGCGACCACCAGTTCGATCTCGTGGTGCAGATCCCTGGTCGCCATGGGATAGGGGATCGACGCGCCGTTGGCGACGATGGCATCGGCCGGCTTGCTGAAGAAGAACGGTGCCTCGCGGTTCGGATCGTGGCCCATTTCGCGGGCATGTTCGGCGTAGTTGCGGCCGACGCAGTAGATCCGGTGGACCGGGAACAGCGAATCCGTGCCGTCGACCGGCACGGCGGACACGGCGGGCGGGGCAATCACATAATTCATGTTCTTCCTACTCTGCTTTTTCCAAGGATTTCAATGTCGTGACGATGCGTAATATTCGACCTTGCGCTCCAGCCATACGAGAATCTCGTTGATCGCGAAGGCCAGGGCGAAAAGGATGAACAACAGGGCCCAGAAATGCTCCATCAGAAACCGCGACAGGTAGATCTCGAACAGGCTGCCGAAGCCGACGATCGACACCAGCAACTGGCCAATGATCACGCCCTTGACGGCGCGGATCAGGCCCAGACGTATACCTGAGAGAATTTCCGGAAGCGCGGCAAAAAAGTAGATCCTGGTGAAGGCCTGCCAGCGGCTGGCGCCGAAGCTTTGCGCCATTTCCACCAGCGACGGCGCGATGCCCTGAACGCCGGCCCGCGTATCCAGCACGATGATCCATACCGCGAACATCACCACGGTCATGACGATCGTCGTCTGGCCCAGCCCGAAGATCACCATGATGACCGGAACCAGCGCGCTCAACGGCGCCGACAGGAACATGGTGACCCAGGGCAGGATCATCCGGTCGGCGATCGTCGACCGCCCCAGCAGGATGCCCAGCGGCACGCCGACGCCGATGGAAATCGCGTTGCCCAGCAGGAACGCCTTGCCGGTAATCAGCAGGGCGGCGCCGAAGGACGGGGTCGGGACGATCTCGAACATGCGGGCCAGGATGGCCGAAAGCGGCGGGATGATGAGACTGGCGCCGGTCTGCCCGACGACCTCCCACAGCACCGCCCAGACGATGAGCGATGCCGCCATGGGGATCCGGAATCCGCCGATCTTCATCGCCGCCGCTCCTCAGTCCAGATACTGTTTCAAGCCCTGCCAGATCGCCTCGACCGTGTCGATATAGGTCGTGTTGCGGCGGATCTTCTCGGGGTCGCCGTCGCGCGGAATATCCGGCTCGACGATCGAGGAAATCCGGCCCGGCCGGGGATGCAGCAGCACGATGCGGTCGGAAACGTATACCGCCTCCTCGATGCTGTGGGTGACGAAGATGAAGGTCTTGCGCTCGATCGCCACCAGTTGCAGCAGGTCTTCCTGAAACTTGCGCCGGGTCTGCTCGTCGACGGCGGAAAACGGCTCGTCCATCAGCAGCACCTTGGCCTGCACCGCCAGCGCGCGGGCCAGCCCGACGCGCTGGCGCATGCCCCCCGATAATTCGTGCGGATAGCGATTCTCGAAACCCTTCAGCCCCACCTCGCCGATATATTTTTCGGCGACGGCCTCGCGTTCGGCGCGCGGGGTGCCGCGCAGTTCCAGCCCGAAGGCGACATTGCGCAGCACGGTCGCCCACGGCATCAGCGCGAAATCCTGGAACACGATGGCGCGTTCCGGGCCGGGGCCGGTTACCGCCTTGCCGTCCACGACGACCTCGCCGCCGCTGGCCGGGATCAGGCCGGCGACGATTTTCAGCAGCGTGGTCTTGCCGCAGCCCGATGGGCCCAGCAGCGTGGTCAGCTGCCCCTGCCGGAAGTCCAGGGAAACGTCGCGCAGCGCCTCGACTCCGCCGGGATAGGTCTTGGAGACCGACTTCACCTGCACGATGGCCGGCGGCGGGGTCTGGATAGCGGGCTTCGGCTTGGCCATCATGAGGCTTTCCTGTCAGGACGGAACAGCCGGATTTCCAGCCATTCCAGGGATTCGACGAAGGCGACGGCGAAGGCGATGATCGCGAAGATCGCCGCATACATATTGGCGTATTCGGCAATCGACTGGTTGTAGGTGATCAGGTCGCCGATGCCGGTCGGGGTGATCAGCAACTCGGCCAGGATCACGCCGATGAAGCCGGCGGCGCAGCCCAGCCGCAATCCGGCAAAGATCATCGGGCTGGCCGAGGGCAGGATGATGCGGCCGACGATCTGCGCGCGCGAGCCGAGGA
>JAHELM010000465.1 GCA_024644185.1 Rhodospirillales bacterium
CTGGCACCGCTGGACGACGCGGACCGGGCGCGCCTTCTGGATTTTCTCAAGCGGCTGGGCTGATCCGCGCCGGCCTGGCGGGCCACGGCGAGGCGCGCGTCGAAGGATCGGCGAGGGCGGGCGATCCGCGGGGTCAGCCGCACCGGCCGTGGCGCCGCATGATCGCCACCAGCGCATCGTGGTCGATGGCCGGGCAGACATGGCCCGCCGGGCGCAGCATCGGCGTCGTCTCGGCCGCCAGCATTGCGTTGATCACCGCTTCCTCCACCGCCTCGACCGCCGCCAGATAGATCGCATCGAAGCGTTCGTCGTTGACGAAGTCCATCGACAGCAACGCCTGCCCGAGCTGCGGCAGGGCCATGCGGTTGGCGGTGCTGAAGGCGAGGAAGATGTCGCCCGAGCTGTTGCCGCCGGGCGTGCCGCCGCGGCCGACACCCAGCGCCGCCCGGCGCGCGACACGCTGCAACTGGTGCGGCAGCATGGGAATGTCGGTGGCCAGCACGACGATGATCGAGCCGAGTTCCTTGTCCACCGCCGGCGGCCGGTCGAGCGGCAGGTGGCGGCCGACGGGCACGCCGAACACGTTCAGCCATTCGCGCCGCCCGTGATTGGCCTGCACCAGCGCGCCCATGGTGTAGCCCGTGCCCGCGATGGCGAGGCGCCGCGAGGCGGTGCCGGTGCCGCCCTTGAACTCGTAGGCGATCATGCCGGTGCCGCCGCCCACATTGCCCTCGGCGACCGGGCCGCCGGCGGCCGAATCCAGTGCCGCCAGGGCATGCGCCTCGGTGACGTGCAGCCCGTTGATGTCGTTCAGCAGCCCGTCATAGGTCTCGCCCACCACCGGCATGCCCCAGAGATGGCTGGTGTGGAACTGCCTGGCATAGGTCTTCAGCATCCAGCGGATCGCCGCGTGATGCACGATGCCGACGCTGTGCGTGTTGGTGATGCAGACCGGCCCGACCAGATAGCCGCCATCGGCGATCCAGTGGGTGCCGGTCATCTCGCCATTGCCGTTGAGGTCGTAAGTCCCGGCCCAGACCGGCGTCGGCTCGTCCTCGAAGCCGCGCGGCAGGATCGCCGTCACCCCGGTGCGCACCGGCCCCTGTCCGGTGACCAGCGGCCCGTCGCCGCGGACGATCGTCTCATGGCCGACCAGCACGCCCGGCACGTCGGTAATCGCATTGTGCGGGCCCGGCGTGCCCGGCACATCCAGCCCCAGATCCCGCGCCCGCGGTTTCGCCATTCCATTCATCCTTGCCCTGCCGCCGCGCCAGTCTAGCCCGGCCGGCCACGCCGAATCCACTGGCGGCGCGGCACATGCTGCCCTATATCACGCGCCATGCCAAAGATCTCCCCCAAGACCGCCCCGAAAGTGGGCATCGTCAGCCTCGGCTGCGCCAAGGCGCTGGTCGATTCCGAACGCATCCTGACGCGCCTGGGCGCGGAAGGATACGAGGTCAGCGATTCCTACGAGGGCGCCGACGTCGTCATCGTCAACACCTGCGGCTTCCTCGACAGCGCGCGGGCCGAAAGCCTGGAGGCAATCGGCGAGGCGATGGCGCGCAACGGCCGCGTCGTCGTCACCGGCTGCATGGGCGTGGACGAATCCGGCATTCGCAAGGCGCACCCGAACGTGCTGGCGGTCACCGGCCCGCACCAGTACGAGGCGGTGGTCAGGGCGGTGCACGAGGCGGTGCCGCCGGCGCACGATCCCTTCATCGACCTGGTGCCGCCGGAAGGCCTGCACCTGACGCCGCGCCACTATGCCTTTCTGAAGATTTCCGAGGGCTGCAACAATTCCTGTTCGTTCTGCATCATCCCCGACCTGCGCGGCAAGCTGGCCAGCCGCCCGGCCGCCGACGTGCTGGGCGAGGCCGAACGCCTGGTGGCGGCGGGCGTGCGCGAGCTTCTGGTGATCAGCCAGGACACCAGCGCCTATGGCGTCGACCTGAAATACGCCGCCAGCGACTGGCGCGGGGCGCCGGTCAGGGCGCGTTTCGCCGACATGGCGGCGGCGCTGGGCGAGCTGGGCGCCTGGGTGCGGCTGCATTACGTCTATCCCTATCCGCATGTGGACGAGGTGATCCCGCTGATGGCGGCGGGCAAGGTGCTGCCCTATCTCGACATCCCGTTCCAGCATGCCCACCCGGACGTGCTGCGCGCCATGAAGCGCCCGGCCGACCAGGCGAAGGTGCTGGAGCGCATCGCCAAGTGGCGCGAAATCTGCCCGGATCTCGCCATCCGCTCCACCTTCATCGTCGGCTTCCCCGGCGAGACCGAGGCACAGTTCGAATACCTGCTGGACTGGCTGGAGGAAGCGAAACTCGACCGCGTCGGCGCCTTCAAGTACGAGGACGTGAAGGGCGCCGCCTCCAACGCGCTGGGCGGCCAGGTGGACGAGGACGTGAAGCAGGACCGCTGGGAACGGCTGATGGAAACCCAGCGCCCGATCAGCGAGGCCCGGCTGGCGACGCGCATCGGCCGCACCATCGAGGTTCTGATCGACGAGGTGGACGAGGACGGCGCCACCGGCCGCAGCAAATGGGACGCGCCGGAAGTGGATGGCGCGGTTTTCGTCGAGGGCGACGGCGCCACCGGGCTTCAGCCGGGCCAGATCGTCCGCGTCGAAATCGACGAGGCGGACGAAACGGACCTGTGGGGCACGCTGGTGGGGTGAGGGGGCGCGGGCTTCACCGTGCCACAAACCCAGACCTCACCCCGAGGCCAGCTCTTGTCACAAACTCAAGCCTCACCCTGAGGAGGCGCACCGCGCCGTCTCGAAGGGCGGGGCGTGGCCGGGGGGCGGGGGTGCGTGCCTCGAGACGGCC
>JAHELM010000044.1 GCA_024644185.1 Rhodospirillales bacterium
CAGGCGGCGGGTGCGCCGAGCGTCAGAAGAATGGCCAGGATCGGCGCAAACCGCTTCATGATCATGCCCCTCCGAGAAACTGAAATACCTGGACGCGCCGATTGTACGAATCGGCGACATAAATGCGGTCTCCAAGAATAAACAGGCCCGATGGCAGCCAGAATGCGCCGGGGGTGCCGCCGGGCTCGCCGAATGCCAGCAGAAATCTGCCCTGATCGTCGAAAATCTGAACGCGGTCGAACAGGGCATCGACGACATAGACATGCCCTTCGCTGTCCAGGCCGACCCCCTTCGGATGGGCGAAACTTCCCGAACCGTCGCCCTGTCGGCCGAAGGTGGACTGGAAAATGCCGTCCAGGCTGAAAACCTGAAGGCGGAAATTCATCGTATCGTTGACGTAGATCCGGTCGCCGTGGATGGTCAGATGCGACGGAAAATTGAATTCACCGTCACCAATCCCGCGCTTGCCAAAGTCAAAAAGTCGCGCGCCGTTCCGGTCGAAGACGACGATGCGATGGTTCATCGTTTCGGCGACATACAGCCGGCCGCTTTGCGGGTCGATGGCCAGCCCGGTGGGGCGCTGCAGCCCCGCGACGCTGGCTTTCAGCTTGCCCTTGGAATCAAAGATGAAAATCTCGTTTAGAGCCGAATCGCTTACATAGAGATTGCCGTCCGCCAGCGCCACGCCAACGGGCGAGACAAGCGCCTGATCCCCCGCCCGATCGATGCGCTCGTAGTCGCGCCGGTTCATGTCGAACACATGCACGGCGCCGGCGCCGGGATCGGTGACGACAAGCCGCTCGCCGTCCGTGCCGACGGCATAGGGGCGAACCATTGCACGCGGCTCCGGCCCCGCGATCCACTCCCAGATCCGCGCGATGAACGACGGATTGATGCCGAGATCTTCCGGTCCCGAAAACATGCTGACGAGCCTGATTCGCGCCATCTGCGGCGGTTCCGGCCAAACGATCGGCTGTTCGGGCATCACCTGTCTCTCTGGCGCGTCGGCGGCCGGCCCGCATGAGGGCAGGATGAGAAGCAGGAAGATCGTTGACCATCGGCGCATCAGAATTTCCTCGTCGCATTGACTATCACGCGATCCTCGACAAGATTGCCGCTGTCGTTGTCGCGGATGGTGTGATCATACCGCATATCGAAGGCCAGCAGCCGCCAGTTCCATCGCGCGTCGGTACCCACCTTGAGATAATCCTCCGTTCCACCTGGGTCGAGGGCACGATGGAACGCCGACACATGCGGGCTGATGAACAGGCCGGGCATCGGCATCCAGCTTATGGCCAGATCGCCGCTATAGGCGTCAACGTCGGAACCGTCCTTGAGGAAGCTCTCGGTAAGGCGCAGCGTCAACGTCGCACGCGGCGCGAGGGTATGGTTGACGGTCTGCGCAAGAACATATTCCGTCGTTTCGCGCGTCTCCGTCCAGGTATACAGGCGTGACGCGCTTGCCGTCGCCTGGGTCTGCGGACCCGCCCAGTTCAGTTCGATACCAGTGGAATCGACGCGGCGGTCGATCACCGCGTTCGGATCCGGCCCGGAAACGAGGGTCTGATCTTCGCCGCTGGTCGAGTGATAGAGCGCGACCCAGCCGAAATCCACCCTGGCGCCGATACGGTACGGGATGCCGTAGAATTCCGCACTCGGCGGCTCGTAGCCGTAATCCACGGTGATGATGTCGCCGATGGCGATCCGGCTTCCCGCGGGAATGCGCAATTGGGTGAAATCGCCACCCGCGTCCTCAATGAAATAGTCCGTGCCGACAAGGCATGGGATGCAACCGGGCGCCGTCACGACGATCGTTGACCAGACGATATAGCGCTGCGTCAGCAACACGATGCCGGTGATCGGCACGGTCGGCGATTCGGTATAATCAAGCCGCCCGCCGACACGCTCGCTTACCCGGTATCCGCCACCGAGATTGGCCGAAACGCGGACGCCGCTTGGCAATTTCCGGAAATAATGGAAATCCAGATTGCCGTCGTAGTCCTTGTCCTCATACGTGTCTGCATCCGTTTTCGAACCGCGAAGGCTCAAAGCCGTGGTGAGGTTCGAGTACAGCCTGTGATTCAACTCGAATGCACCACGGTGCGTTTCACTGTCTGTTGTCTGCCGGGTTGCCTCGTAGCCGTAACGGTAGGTCGTGAAAAGGTTGTTTGCATGCTGCAGGCGAAGCGATTCATCGACCAGAACCCGCTCGTAGTCATTGAACCCCTCTCGATTGCCATAGGTCAGGCGCGAGTTGAATTCACTGCCCTTTCCCCAGTGGAAGACATTGCTGAGACGGGCATCCTGCGATTGGAAATCCTGGTCCAACAGCGACATGTCGTCGAAATCGTTGCCTTGCAGGAACAGGTCCATCTTGCTGCTGTGCCCGTGCAAGGTCACCGTCCTGAGAAAATCCTCGCGCTCTACCGGGGGCAGTCCCAATGCCGGAATGAACACCTCGTCCAGATAACGCTCATTGTAGCTGAGGGTCGTGGGGAAGGCCGCGCTCTTCCAGCGCAAATCCGCGCCACGGGACTCCGTGAGCGCTTCCCGCCGGTTTCCCAGGCTGCCATCGATCTCGGCTGAACTGCGCGCCAATTCGGCGCCTACCGCAAACGGCGAGGCCTGCACTCCGGACAGGGCATCGAATCTGAGGCCATAGTTCAGGAATTGGCTGTCCGTGCTCACCGTGTCAGTACCCGTATCCGACGTCTCTTGCTTCAGCACCGGTTGCACGTTTGCATTGAAGTTGAAGATGCCGGGGTCGAGGCTGTAGCCGCTGAGTTCAAGACGCAGCTTTTCCTCGTACTGAAGCTGTCTGAAGTCGGGGTTCCCCTCGGAACTCTGCCATCGGCTATCGACGCCGGCGGCCAATTCACCCTGCAGAGGTGAAAAGTAGATCCAGTCTTCGGCGTGGACATCCGTCGGGGTGCCCAGAACGGCAAGCAATAAAATCAGTGTTTCTCGCCTCGGCACCATCATCACAACGCTCGAAGTTCATGTTTTCCGCTCGCCTGCAACCGCAACATTCCTGGCCCATCCATACGCGTTGCGCGGGCCCGCCTTCAATCGTCAAGCCTATTCTTCCGGTACCGTATGACAGCGGGTGCAATTCTGGAAATCCGGACCGAACGCGATCTTCCCGTTGTGGCATTCGCCGCAGAACTGGCCCTTCTTGATCGTCTCCATCGAGATTGTGTTCGCGCCCTTCTGCATTACGAAAGGCTTCGGATGGCACGCATAGCAGCGATACTGTATCCGATGCACCCAGTGGGGAAAGATAGAGGGAGGAAAGCTCTCCGAGCCTTGCTGGTCCTCGGTCTTGCGCTCAAAGACGAGATCGCCCGGCGCACCATAGACGGCGCCGCCGGCGGCGAGCAGGAGCCCGGCCAGTACGACAACTGCGACGGCCATTTCTTTTCTCATTGTCCCGCTCTCCTGTACGCATCGCTTTTCGTTACATCTTGGTGTGACAGCGATTGCAGGAATCCAAGGCAAACGCCACACTACCATGGCACTTGCCGCAATATTCACCCTCGAACACCCTGTCCATCGAGATCGAATGCTTGTCCGACCCGTCCGTGCCGAGCTCCCGATAGGGAAAGAGCGAGGGATGGCAACTCTTACAGGTCAACCACTCCGTGTGTTCCGAATGCGGGAAGAAGGCATCGGATTCAGGGTCTTCGGCCGCGAAGAAGAAATCCCACCCGAAGATCTTCGCCTCAGGATCGGCGTAGCCGGAAATCTTCGCCCTGGGTTTGATGGTTCCATCGCGCAATGCCGCCGACCAATCGACTTCGTCCATGTCGTCCTTGGGAAGCAATGCCGACGCCTCCGCCCAATTGGATATCGCCTCGATCGGCGGTCGCTCGCCCGCCTCCTCGATGATCGCAACCGGCGATGCGCCGGTTTGCGCGGTTGCGGATGGCGCCGCGGGCGCCTGCTTCGGCGCCGCCTTGGCGGCGATCTCCGCCTCGGTTGGCGGGGGAATATCGAAGAACAGCGACAGGGTTTCGCTACTACACGAGATCGCAAGGAAAAGGGGAAGAAGCAGGATGTACCGCCCGCTTCTCCCCCTTCTTAGCTTCAACGCATTCAATGTCATTGTACCGTCAGGTTACTTGACATGGCAGGTCGTGCACAATGCGCTGCTGTTGTTGCTCGTGCGCAGGAACTTGCCATTGGTCGAGTCATGCGGATTGTGGCAGCTTGCACACTCAACCTGATCCGAGCCTGCCCCGAAGAGCGGCAGCACGCCGACCTTACCCGAAACCGCGGCGACGAATTCGGCGCCAGCCAAACCGCCATAGGTCATCGAGATCGGGTGATCGTTCGCCAGGCTGGTGCCAAGATTCGTCACGCCCACCGGCATCGTTGACCCCGGGGTCGTCAGCGCAGTCGCATTGGCGGTATTGACCAGCGAGTCATATGCGGTCGCGCCGTCATGGCACGACAGGCAGCCCAGCGACACGCCGGTCGGCTGACTTGTCGCGTTGTCCATGGTCGGGCTCGAATAGAGGGTAAAGCTGGCCGTAACCGAAGCATTGCGATTCCACAGTACCGGGGGCGCACCCACGGCCGTCGACGCCGCATGTGGCGTATGACAGAAGACGCAGATTTGCGCGGTGCTTGGGCTGGTCGTTAACGGTGTGAGGTCGTGCTTGGTTCCCGCAACGCCTGCCTGAGCGGAACCCGCGGCCCCGATCATCGCGATACCCATTGTCGCCGCGAGAAGAATTTTGAATGTTTTCATGACGCCTACCGCCTCCACATCGGTATGTAGCGTAAGACAATTAGAACCCAAGGCGCTTCCCTACTTCATCAAGATGCTTTTGAGTCCTTGTTTCCACGGATCGAGGCTATGCCTCTTGTCAGGAAGTTGATTTGATCCAGATCAACTTTCTCGCCGCATTACCCTGCAAAAACAGCTTGGTGTGCCAATATGACGCACACATACAAACGAAAGGCGTATTCGACCCTGCTAATATCTCCATGTTCTTGCGGCGACGGATCGCAAACCGCGCGTAATTTGCCGTGCCGGGGATCACAGGTACAAATACCCGCACTGATTGCGCGGGTCAATTTTCGGGAAATTCATTACGAGCACTGACCCGGATGACCCGTGCGGCCGCGATCTCCCTGTGTCCAGTGCTCCGCGAGTCTCTGCTGTTCCCCCCATTGGGCCACTCAGCAGGCCGCGGGCTATTGCGGCGGCGGCTCGGCCGGCACGGATTCCGCCGCGTCGGGCTGCGGTGCAGAATCGCCGAGATACTGCAATATCTGAACGCGGTGATTGTACTGATCCGCCAGATAAATGCGGTTTCCTGGATCGATATAGGCGCCAGCGGGCAGCCAGAACTGGCCGGGTCCCTGCCCCAAGGTCCCGATGAACAGCAGCAACATACCGCTGGAATCGAATATCTGGATATTGTTGAAGGCCGCATCGGTAACATAGATATGGCCGTCGGAATCGATGGCGACGCCCTTCGGCCGGGCAAAATTGCCGGGCCTGTCCCCGTGCGAACCGATGATGGCCAGTGAATTGCCGTCCGCGTCGAGGATCTGGATTCGGAAATTCATCGAATCGACGACATAGAGTTTGCCGTCGGGACCGATCGCGAGGTTGGTCGGAAAATTGAACTGTCCAGGTTCGACGCCCCTGGAACCGAGCCTGGAAATGAGCTTTCCGGTCATGTCGAAGACCGCGATGTCGTGCGCGCCCGTGTCGGCGACGTAAATCCTGCCGAGACTCTCGTTCACCACGACCCCGACCGGCCGTTCCATCTCTCCTGTCAGGCCGGCGGCAAAGAGGAACTTTCCGTCGCGATCGTAGACTACCACCCTTTGCTGCTTGCCGTCGGTCACGAAGATCCGCCCGAGACTGTCGGAGGTCACACCCAGCGGTTGCACCAGCATACCCGGGCCGTCCTGGCCCCAGATTTGAAACTTCTTTTTCGCGGCATCGAAAACCAGCAGCTTGCCCCAGCCGGTATCCGCGACGAAAACCCGGCCATCGGAATCGGCATGCACAGCATAGGGCTTCATCATCTGTTCGACGGGCTTTTTCCCATCATCGCCCACCAGCGATGCCGCGATCGAAATCTTGTCCTTCGCGCCGATATCCTCGCGCGTACTGATGCTTCGCACATACCGGATTCGCGGCTGTTCCGGCGGCAGCGGCCAGACAAGGCCGGAGGTATCTTCCTCCCGTGCCGGTGGTTCAGCCGTCGCACAGCCGGCAAGTGCCAACAGCGCCACGCCCAGGGCCATGAGAACCGATTTTCGACCTGTCCATCCGAAGTTCCAGCTTTTCATGTCTCTTACCCACCTTGACGATTCCGCGGTACGGAGGCTCTCGGTGTACGCGCCCGCGGCCGGGCGCCCGCAGCCAACCAACCGCGAGCGCCCGCCTCTCCGGCGACACCGGACCGCTAGAACGCCATATATACCTTCTGGGTGCCATCGACCGCAAAGGTAAGAACCTGAAACGGTTCGGGATCGGTCGTCGGCATGCCCGGCGCGCCATTCGGCATGCCCGGAACGCCGATTCCAAGGACATTCGGGCGCTCGGTCAGGAGCTTCATGATGGCGGGCACCGGCACATGGCCCTCGACCACATAGTTTCCGAAATAAGCCGTATGGCAGGTCGCGATATTGTCGGGAACCCCGGCGCCGCGCTTGATGGGATCCATGTCCTCGGTCATTACGACCTTGGTCGTGAAACCATGCGCCTTGAGGTAATCGGTCCAGATTCCGCAGCAGCCGCAGCTCGGGTCCTTGTAGATCGTGACGGGCGGCAAATCGCTTGCAACCGCGAGCAGCGGCCGCATGGTCATGCCCCCCAATCCGGCAACCATTCCCGATCCAAGCAGCACGAGCGCCTGCCGCCGGGTGGAATTTCCGTTGTGCAAGAATTTCATCGATCTTCTCCTCGAAAGCCGAAAATCAGGAGACGTTGTCGCCGGCGCGGATGTTTCGCGCCTCCGGCGCTGTCCGGCCAGACCGGACTCTCGCCCGGCACGAGCCACGCGGAAATTGCCAGAGCCGCCGCCCCGCCTCATTGACCCAAATCAGTTGCCAGCCGGTCAACCGCATCTCGGGTTCGTTTTGGCGTGGTAAAATCGTCGCAGTCCGACCACCGCATACACGCAATTCGCCCGCGCCGGGGCAAAAATGCCGGCGCGGGCGAAATGGGTTCGAGGTCAGCTTATTTCAGGGAGGCGTAATAGGCTGCCAGGTTCTC
This sequence comes from Rhodospirillales bacterium, assembly GCA_024644185.1. Classification (GTDB taxonomy): domain Bacteria; phylum Pseudomonadota; class Alphaproteobacteria; order UBA8366; family JADFVY01; genus JAHELM01. Next base: position 7,244 of record JAHELM010000044.1, read on the forward strand.
GATATCGTCCTCGCTCAGTTTCTTGGACGTTGCGCCCATCGCCTTGCTCTCGCGCTTGCCGGAGGCGAAATCATGCATGTCCTTGATGAAATCGGCGGTGGAGAGCCCGACAATGTTCGGATTGTCCTTCTTGCCCTTGCCATCGGCGCCATGGCAGGCGGCGCATTTCTTGGCCAATGCCTCGCCCGCGGCGGCGTCGCCATCCGCCCAGGCCGTACCGGCCATCCCGATCGCAAGCGCCGCGACCGAAAGCATCAATACCCTATTCTTCATGTCGAACTCCCTCGAATTTGAAGACACCGATCAAGATGATGAATGAAATCTCTCTATCCACGCTCTTCCGCCAGCCAAAGAACGGCATCGGCCTGTGGCCCCGGGGCAATGGCTACCCCGGGGCCGCGGCCGTCAGTTGTCTTTCGCACCCTGGTTGATCCAGAAGCGCAGCAGCAGCCTTTCGCATTTGGACATCTGTTTCCGGTTATGCGGCATCCAGAGCTGCGAATCCGTCCGCTGGTCGATCACCGCGATCAGATTGCTCTCGAAGGCGCGCCCCGGCGTTACCACCGGACCGTGCTTGGTTCCCTTCATAAGCCCCTCATACGTCCTGAGGTCCAGTCCGCTCGCCTCGTAACCGGCTCCGTCCGGCAGATGACATTCCAGGCACCGCAACTCGAGAACCGGAAGTACGTCTTCCTTGAAGCTGACGGTTTCCTGAGCTGCCGCGCCGAGAGACCACAGCCCGCCCGCAAACAGAACCGGCAGCGCCAGCATCCAAGAAAAAAGCCCACGGGTTCGACGAACGATCATGACTTAAATCCTTTCTTGCCGTAGCAGGCCGCAGCGGCCGGCTACATCTCGCCCGAACAGTAGCAGACTCACCCCGGCACGGTTATTGATTCAGATCAAGACGGGGGTTAATGATCCCCTGTATTGGTTTGCGTCAACATGCGACCGTCTGAAGAAATCGGCAGGTCCGCGTCCCGTCTTCTGTCGGATTTAATCGACGGTCGTTGCATGTTCGGGACAGTATCGGGACAACCGACCCGGTCGGGAGCGTTCTGGAATCCGCCGGGCTCCTGCTCGCGTATGAAATTCAGTGTTTTTGTCGCAAGGCCAATCGGCACGAGGGGTCAAGATCATGGTTCAGGTGCATCGAATGTACTTTCACTACAGCGAACTGCCGCTCAGCATGCGGACGCTCTTTACCGGCGCGTTGCTCGTGCTCGGGGTCGGCTATCTTTTTGCGATGATCCATGTCTACAACTCACATGCCGGGCGCGACGGCCAACCTGGTCTGTCGATAACCGACCTCGCAATTGCCTATAGCGGCAGCAAGGATGCGACCAAGCTGGAAGCGGCCATGCTGGGCCCGATGTCCGGAATGCTGCCCAATGACGAGCGGGGAGCGGTCGTCGGATGGGTGCGTCGCGGTCTCGACGAAAAGGAATACGAAGACTCGATCAAGCCCATCCTCGATAGGCGCTGTCAGACCTGCCACAACGGCAGCAACCCCCATATCCCGAATCTGGACGGGTACAAGGAGGTCAGCGAAGTTGCCCAACTCGACACCGGGATGAATATTTCCACGCTGGTGCGCGTTTCGCACATCCACATGTTCGGAATCACCTTCATCTTCTTCATCACGGGGATGATCTTCAGCCACGCCTATGTGCGCCCTGTCTGGTTCAAGGCCGCGGTCATCATCATGCCGTTCCTGGCGGTCTGTGCCGACGTCTTCTCCTGGTACCTGACCAAGCTGCACCCCGGTTTCGCCCTCGTCGTGTTCGTCGCCGGTGGCGTCATGGGGATGAGCTTCGCGATCCAGTGGACTGTTTCGATGTACCAGATCTGGTTCTTCAAATATTCGCCCGAGACCCACACGCGCGAGCCGTCCGGCTTCTAGCCGGGCGACAGCCCGCGAACGGGTATCGGCGAATGTCCGATACGGCCTGTGAGTGAACTTTCCGAGGATGCCATGAGATATACAACAGTGGCGATTACGGCAGTCGGCGTCATGCTGATGGGGATTGCGAATGCGGGCCGGGCGCAGGAGAACACGCCGCCGGCCGGCGACATCACGCGGGGAAAGGCGATCGCTGCCGAAACCTGCGCGGCCTGCCATGGCGCGCAGGGCATCAGCGTGCAGCCGGGCGTGCCGCACCTTGCCGGGCAGTATCCGGCTTACATCGTGGCTGGGCTTGCGGCCTACCGACGGGGCGATCGAAAAGACGAGAACATGGCGCCGGTCGCCGCGCAGCTTGCCGAGGCGGACATGGCAAATGTCGCGGCCTATTTTGCAAGCCTGCCGCCGTTCCGCGGGCGACCGCGACCGGTGGCCCCTCCCGTGGCCCTGGAGGCCGCACCATTCGCCGAGATCCAGGGTGAACTGAGCGAATGCGCATCATGCCATGGCGACGACGGCAACTCCCTGATTCCCGGTACGCCCAGCCTGGCCGGACAGCATGCACCCTATCTGATGGCCGCGGTGAAGTCCTACGTGGACGGTTCGAGGGCCAGCGACGAGATGGCGCCCTTCGTGGGCTCACTCGACGGTTCCATGATCGAGGACATGGCGTATTACTATTCGGCGATGGTGCCGAAGGAGGCAAAGCCGCCGACCGAAGGCGACGCACTCGCGGGTATTTCCGCCACCGCGTCCTGCGTCAACTGCCACGCGATCGACGGCAACAACAAGGATCCGAAGACGCCGCGCCTCGCCGGCCTGGATGCCGAATATCTGGTTGCGGCGATCGAGGCCTACCGGACCGAAACCCGCAAGCACAGCGCCATGCACGACGCGGTGGCCACGCTCCGGTCCGCCGACATCAAGAACATTGCGGCCTATTACACCAGCAAGCCGCCCAAGGCCTTGCCCGTCGCCAAGCCGCTGACGACGCGGGAATGGGTCGAACAGTGCAACCGCTGCCACGGGCCCGGCGGCAAGAGCACCGACAGCCGGTTCCCGGTTCTGGCGGGGCAGGACGAAACATACCTGACCAAGACCCTGAAGCTGTACCACGGCGGCGAGAGATCGAATTCGATGATGTACGCCATGTCGTTCCTGATGGCGGAGTCGGATATCAGGAAGCTCGCGGCCTATTACGCCGGCCAGACGGCCCCATAGGACCGCCGACGGCGAAACCTGAATACCGGAGGGGGCTCATGTCGAGCCCCCTCTCTCGTTCCGCACGGGGCGCCGTCCCTTGCCCCCCCCCCGCAAAGCACCGCCAAACCTGGCCCCG
>JAHELM010000466.1 GCA_024644185.1 Rhodospirillales bacterium
CCCCCTGATCGGTCAGGCCGACCAGGTCGAGCAGTGCATCGAACCGGCTTCGATCGGCGGGCTCGCCGCGCAACCTGGCGCCCAGCGCCACATTGGCGCGCAGGTTCAACCAGGGCAGCAACAGATCCTGCTGCGCCATCCAGGCCATCCGGCCGGCCAGCCTGCCCCGATCCGAACACTCCGCGGCACCGCCGCGCGCCAACCCGGCGATCATCCGCAGCAGACTGGTCTTGCCGACGCCGCTGGGGCCCAGCAGGCAGGTGGTGACACCCGCGGCCAGGGTGAAATCCAGCGCATCGAACAGAACCGTCCCGGCATAGTCCAGGCGCCCGGCATGAACGGATACCGAGAATGCTTGCGTGGTTTGCCAGTCGGTCATGCTACGCGTCCCTACGCCGGTATCAGCCGGATCAGGTTCATGGGGTCGTCCCGCGAACAGGGACCTCTCAGCCGGTCGCCCGGCTCCCCCCCGTTAGGTCGAGGTGGCGCGGACTATGACGATGCCTAAAGTGCTTGGCAAGAGGAGAAACCGCGAGCCTGTCCGGGCTTCCCCCCGCCCTGTTTCCCGTGTATTCAGATGGCCATGACGTTTCGCATCCTTCGCGCCATGGCGCTGGTCGTGTCGCTGCTGGTTTCATCGGCGGCGATCGCCGTGGAGTTCGACCGGTCCACCCTCGTCATCGACAGCGGGTCGGGGCGGCACGAATTTTCCGTCGAACTGGCGCTGACGCCGGAACAGCGGACGCAGGGGCTGATGTACCGGAAAGGCATGGCGCCCGACGCCGGCATGCTGTTCGATTTCGGAACTTCGCCGCAGCGTGCCGCCATGTGGATGCGCAATACGCTGATCCCGTTGGACATGGTATTCATTCTGCCGGATGGGAGGGTCGAGAGCATCGCCGAGCGAACGATCCCGCAATCCCTGGAAGTGATTTCGTCACGTGGGCCGGTACGCGGCGTTCTGGAACTGAATGGCGGAACCGCGTCGCGCCTGGGTATCAAGCCCGGCGACCTCGTCGAGCACGCGATTTTCGGCACGGCGAAACAGTAGAACCGCGAACGGGATTTCCGCTGCTTTGTCCTGTGCCGCCAATTGCGTTGCATTGTTAAGCCGGAGTTCCTATTTTTGCGACCCGTCGGGGTGTAGCTCAGTTTGGTAGAGTGCCTGCTTTGGGAGCAGGATGTCGCTGGTTCGAATCCAGTCACCCCGACCAGATGCTGTTTTTCGACGAACGAGGAGCGTGGCCATGCGAGTTCGGATATTCAAGCCGGCCAAGACGGCGATGCAGTCGGGCCGCGGCAAGACCTTGGCCTGGGTCGTCGAGAGCGAACCCAGCGATGCCAGCCGGCCGGACCCGCTGATCGGCTGGAACGGATCGTCCGATACCGGCCGGCAGGTGCGTCTGACCTTCGCGTCGCGCGAGGAGGCCGTGGCCTATGCCGGGCGCCATGGATACGAATACACGGTTATTGAACCGCGGGAGCGGACAATCCGGCCAAAGAGCTATTCGGCGAACTTTGCCTATGGACGCTCGCAGCCCTGGACCCATTGACCGGTTCCAGCAAGGGCCAGACGACCCCGTAGCTCAACTGGATAGAGCACCTGCCTTCTAAGCAGGATGTTGCGTGTTCGAGTCACGCCGGGGTCACCAATCTTTTCAAATAGTTGTGGCGGTCGTGGGCGTGATGTTTTCACGCGGGCATACTTCTGGCTATATTTCGCGCCACGGGTAATGTTAACTTAATATTTCTAATCGATGATGGAGCGTGGTCGAGGACGTGGGCGGCGTCGCCCGGACCGGCGCTCCGTGGCCGGGTAAACTGGAATATGCGGACAAGCTGTTGAAGCAAGCGGCAGAGATAGTCAGCGAACAGGAAAGCGGCGCGGTCCGGCTGGATCGTGAGTGGGATCTGTACTGCGCCGATCTCGGCGAACTCGAAACCGACTGGCTGTGGGAGAGCGATGCCGAACACCGGATCGCCTATGTTTCGGAACGTGCCCGGCGAATCGTCGGAATCAGGATCGAAGACTATGTCGGCAAACGTCGCGACGAATTTTCCAGTGGATCCGCCGACCCGGAGCAAATTCGGCGCCACCTTGAGGATCTGCGGGCGCGTCGACCGTTTCGCGATTTCGTCTACGCGGCCCAGACCGATCGGGGGCGGGTCTTTGTCAGCACCAGCGGCAATCCCGTCTATGACACGCATGGAAAATTCCTTGGATACCGTGGAATTGGCACGCAGGTAACGGCCAAGGTCACGGCCGAGAGAGAGGCGGAACTCAGCTTTCGGCGGATGGCCGAGGCGATCGAGAGCCTGTCGATCGGATATTCCCATCACGATGCCGAGGATCGCCTCGTGATGTGCAATACGGCGTACAAGCGGCTGTACCCGGAGATCGAACATATTCTGGTTCCCGGCGTGCGGTTCGAGGATCACGCGGGCGCAATCGCGCGCATGGGCCTGGTACCGGAGGCGAAAGGCCGTGTCGAAGCGTGGCTGGAAGAGCGCAAGCGCGAGCGCCGCAAGGCACGCATTGCCTTCGAGCGGGAACTGCCGGACGGCCGCTGGATGCTGATCAGCGATTATCATACGCAGGGCGGAGATATCATCAGTGTCCATCAGGATATCACCGAACTGAAGCGTCGCGAGGCAGAACTCCGGCGCTCGGAAGCGCGCTTCGCCCTTGCATTTCAGATCAGCCCAGGCATGACCGCAATCTCGGAATTGGCAACCGGACGGTATGTTGCCGTCAATGACCGGTGGATAGAGATCATGGGGTGCCCGAAGGTGCGATGCATGGAGATCATCGCGAGGCTGGAGAA
>JAHELM010000467.1 GCA_024644185.1 Rhodospirillales bacterium
GCCGATGCCCAGATTGACGATGTCCTTGCCGGTGGCCGCCAGTTTCTGGGCGCGGGCCAGGACCTCGAAGGCGGATTCGGTGCCGAGGCGGGACAGGGAGGCGGCAGTGTGGAGCATGGATGACGCTTTCTTTACGAAGGCCCGCGGGGCGCTATGATGGACGCATTGGGCCGCGATGGCCGGATAATGGCGATATACACCAGCGGGGCGGGCGATGAAAGTGACCGAGATCATGCATCTGGCGGCGGCAATTCTGACGCTGTCGGCGCTGTTTGGCTATATCAACCACCGCTGGCTGAAATTTCCCCATACCATCGGGCTGGTTATCATCGCCCTGCTGGCGTCGCTGGGAACCATCGCCGTCGATGCGGCGGTACCCGGGATGGCGCTGGGGTCGGCGGTGACCGGGCTGGTATCGCGCATCGATTTCACCGAAACCCTGATGAAGGGGATGTTGAGCCTGCTGCTGTTCGCCGGCGCCATGCATGTGGATCTGGACGATCTGGCCAGCCGCAAATGGGCGATCGCCAGCATGGCGACGGCCGGCGTGCTGATCTCCACCGCCATTATCGGCTATGGCGGTTATCTGCTGCTGGGCCTGCTGGGGCTGCCGGTGCCGCTGGCCTGGTGCCTGGTGTTCGGGGCGCTGATCTCGCCCACCGACCCCGTCGCGGTGCTCGGTATCCTGAAGACCGTGCATGTGCCGAAATCGCTGGAGGCAAAGATCGCCGGCGAGAGCCTGTTCAACGACGGCGTCGGCGTGGTGGTGTTCTCGATCCTGGTGGCGATCGCCTCCGGCGAGGTGGTGGGGCCGGTCGGGATCTTCGAGATGTTCCTGGTCGAGACGGTGGGGGGCGCGCTGATCGGCCTCGGCCTCGGTTACGCCGCCTTTCGCGCGCTCCGCAGTATCGACGAGCACAATCTCGAGGTCTTGATCACCCTGGCCCTGGTGTTCCTGGTCGCCTCTGTCGCCGAGGCCCTGCACGCATCGGCGCCGATCGGCGCCGTCGTCGCCGGACTGCTCATCGGCAATCACGGTACCCGCTTCGCCATGAGCGAGAAGACCGCCGATCATGTGCGCAAGTTCTGGTCGCTGCTGGATGAGATCCTGAATTCGGTGCTGTTCCTGATTATCGGCTTCGAGGTGCTGACCCTGGCGCTGGATGCGAACCTGATGTTCGCGGCCGTCCTGGCGATTCCGCTTGTGTTGCTGGCCCGGCTGGTCAGCGTGGCGGCGCCGATCGGCCTGTTGCGCGTACGCGAAACCTTTACCCGCGGCGCGGTGGCGGTGCTGACCTGGGGCGGGTTGCGCGGCGGCATTTCGGTTGCGCTGGCCCTGTCGCTGCCGCCGGGCCCCTCGAAAAACACGATCCTGGCGATTACCTATGCCGTGGTGATTTTCTCGATTATCGTGCAGGGCCTGTCGATCGGCCGCGTGGTGGCGCGTTTCGTGCGCTGACCGGTCGCGTATGGCTTGACGGCATGCCGCCGCTGGCGTTAAAGAGGCGCGGTCTCAGTGGTGGCTGTAGCTCAGCTGGTTAGAGCACCGGATTGTGGATCCGGGGGTCGTGGGTTCAAGTCCCATCAGCCACCCCATTGATTCTACCGAGAAACAAACGAAAAAGCCGGCCCGGATCGTGAACGGGCCGGCTTTTCGTTTCTGCCTTGAGCGGAACCCGGTTATGGGGGGCGAGGCTCCTGAACTGACCGCGCGGTTTACCGGAGAATCCCGGCTACACAGGAGAATTCGCCTTCCGCCATCTGGCGCCGCGCGCCGCGCGCCGCGCTGCCGCAAAGTCGGCGGAGTTGGCGGTAATTCAGGTATCCGCCACGGTCCGTCGGCCATCGCGTCCACTTCGCCGGCTGTGGCATTTTCGCCGGGACGCTATATCCTTGCCCGCGACCGCAGCGTGGGAGGAACGACGACGCCATGTTCTACGAAACCGACAAGCCGCACGGTCTGCCGCGCGACCCGTTCAAGAGCTGCGTCGTGCCGCGGCCGATCGGCTGGGTCACCAGCCTGGACGCCACCGGCCGGGTGAATCTGGCGCCGTTCAGCTTTTTCAACGCGCTGGCCTCGGACCCGCCGATCGTGGTGCTGGGCGTCGGCGGCATGCAGCCGCATGGCGTCAAGGACACGCTGGGCAATTGCCGGGCGACCGGGGAGTTCGTCGTCAACATGGCGACCTGGGATCTGCGCGAGGCGATGAACCTGACCAGCGCCGGAGTGCCGGCGGAGGTGGATGAAATGGCGCTGGCCGGCCTCACGCCCGTGCCGTCGCGCCTGGTGCGGCCGCCGCGCGTCGCCGAATCGCCGATCCATCTGGAATGCCGGGTGCACATGATCGTCGATCTGCCCTGCGACGACCCGCGATCCTATAACGCCGCGATCTTCGGACTGGTGGTCGGGGTGCATATCGACGATGCGGTACTGACCGCCGACGGGCTGGTGGACGTGCTGGCGATCCGGCCGCTCGCCCGGCTCGGCTATATGGATTACACCAGTATCGAATCGGTGTTCAGCATGCGCCGCCCTTCGGCGGCCGAGGCGCTGGCGAAGGTCAGATAACCCGGTCCAGCGCGGCGATCAGCCGGGTGACCTCTTCTGCGCTGGTGTAATGCACCATGCTGGCGCGCACCACGCCGCCGCGGCTGCGCAGGCCAAGCGCGTCGATCAGCCGGGCGGCGTAGAAATCGTCGCCGTGGATGCCGATGCGGTCGGGAAGGACGGCGTCGGCGATCTCCTGCGGGGTGCGACCCTCGACGGTGAAGGCGAAGGTCGGCGCGCGGCGGTCCTTGTTGGCGGTCGGCCGGCCGATCAGAC
>JAHELM010000468.1 GCA_024644185.1 Rhodospirillales bacterium
CGGCAGGCCCAGCCGTTCGCGGCCGAGCCACGCCTTCATGGCGATCTCGCCGCCGATGCCCGCCGGATCGCCCATGGTCAGCGCGACCGGGCGCAGGGTCATTTGCGGATGTCCACGACCGCCGCGCGGCGCAAGTCGCGCAGCAACCGCCGCGCCAGAAGGTCGATCTTGTCGCGCACCAATTTTTGACGGATTTGCTGGCGGTCGGGCAGGGCCGGTCCTCCGCTTTCCTCGCGGCCGCAAGACATCAGCAGCATGGTGGAGACCGGAGTTCGGATCGGCGCGCTCATCTGACCGGTGGCCAGCGCCAGGATCGGGGCGCGCAACGGCTCGGCAAGATCGGCGACACGGACGCGACCGACATTGATGACCTTGGTATCGGGCGGAAGCGTTGCGGTCTCCAGCGCGGCACAGGATTTGATCTCGGCGCGGATATTTTCCATTGCCGCAATCGCGGTCCGCACCGTGGCCTCGTCCGCGGCGTCGGCCAGCGGCAGGATGATCTGGCGGAGGTCGACAACTGTCTTGCCGGCACCGGCACCCGCGCCGGCCCCTTCGCGCGCCCGAAGCATCACGATATGGTACCCGAGGTCGGATCGAACCGGGCCGACGACCTGCCCCGGCTGTATCGATGCGAGGGCGCGCTCGAGCTGTGGCTGGAGTTGCCCCTGTACGAGCCAGCCCAGATCGCCCCCCGATGTGGCGGCGGAGTTCTGCGAGAAGGCGCGAGCCAGCGACGCAAAGTCGGCACCATCCCGCAGCTGCTGGACGATACGGGCCGCGGCGGCGCGGGCCTGTTCCTCGCCCGCCGGGTCATCCACGGCCAGAAAGATTTCCGAAACCATCTGGCGCGGCTGGCTGCGTGCCGATTGAATCTGCTCAAGGACCGTGTCGATTTCTTCTTCGCTGACATCGACCTGCCGCTGGAACCGGGGTTGGATCAGCCTGGCCCAGGCGAGATTCGCCTGGACTTGCGCCACCAGCGTAGCCTTGTCGATGCCCCGTTCCTTCAGGAAGCCGTCGAGGCCGCCTGGGGGCAACTTGTTCTGCTGCTCCAGATTGGCGAGAACGCCATCGATTTCGTCCTGGGATATGGAAATCTTGCCGGCGCGGGCTTCCTGCAGCTGCAGGCGTTCGTCGATCAGGCTGTTGAGAACTTGCGGCATCAGCCGGCCGAAAGTCTCCTGTGTCGGCGGCAGCCCCGATGAAAACACCATGAGCTGCGCGCGGGAAAGCACGTCGTTGACGGAGATGACTTCGTCGTTGACGGTGGCGGCGATCCGGGCGGTTTCCTGGGCAAGCGCCTTAGCCGCCGGCAACAGGAGGAGGGCCAGGAGCGCGATCGCCGCGGGGACGGAACGCACGCGTTGCCGCGGGACTGGAAGGAAGTTTCTCACCAATAGCCAACCCTTACTTGGACCCTGACTTCACTGCCGACACGTCGCCGAGATTCTTGAAAACGAACTGCACGGAATAGACGCTGCCAGGCTCGACATCGACGCTGCTCGTAAAATCGCGACGATAGCGCAATTCCAGTTGGAAGCATTCGTCTTCGTACGTGATCCGCGCGCCGTGTTCAAGTGAGCCGCCATTGCTCGTCATGTCGAATCGGGTATTCGCGGCAACGCGCCAGAAGTCGGTCAGTTGCGACGTCAGTTCGGCGCTGACTTCCTCGCGATCGGGGAACAGGCCGGCCGAGGCCTGGCTGGCGATAAAGATATAATCACCGCTGAGACGCAGGGCCGGCGGCCCCATCGCCACGCCCAGTTCGCTGCGCAGCAGTTCGAAATTCGATTCGGCCAGGCGGAACCGGTACAGCAGGTCGAAATACTTGTTCGGCGCGATATCGAGCCTGCCGACATAGTCGGAATACCCTTCCCTTATGTCCGTCGTCGCTGGCGGGCCGTTTTTTTCCGGGGCGCGGTAGCTTTGACCGAGGAAGCCGACAAGGCGGCCTCCGGATTCGCCGTACAGCCCGCCCCGCAACCCATAGATGGCGCGCTGGCCGGTATCGGCGCGGTCGATTCCGGGTATGCGGTCGGGGCTGAACAGATTGGTGTCGTCCAGTTCGATGACGACGCTGTCTTCCTGGGGGATCGTCCCCGGATTGCCGGTGGTCGGGGCGGCGACCACGGCGGCGACCGGCTCGACCACCTGACGCACGCCGCCGACACCGCGAACGAACGGGTAGCGCCACTCGACGGCAAGGCGCGGCACGACCCGGCCGGCGGTCACGTTGTTTTCCGTGTCGGTGCCGACCGTCACGCCGTCAAGATGATAGCCGGCAGCCTCCACCGAGGCCGAAACCGTGGTAACCAGCCCGAAATCGGCGATGAAGGGGATCAGGTAGCCACTGGCCAGCGCGAGTCGCCGAGTGTTCGGGCCGCTCTGGCGCAGCGTCGACCGGAAATCGGTATCGAAGCTCCAGCGCCCGCCGAAAGAATCCGGCAAGCCGACGTAATTGTAGTCGAGCAGGGGCAGGACCAGCGGATCCTCTTCCAGGCTGGTCAGCCGCAAGTCCTGGTATGAGAAAACGTTGCCGGCGCCGTAACTGCGGCCATCGAAGGTTTCGACATACAGGTTGCTGGTCAGCGTATCTTCCGGGCGGCCAAAAAAATCATAACGGTTGAGATAGGAGCTGTCGGCGGCCCATTTGCCGTCGAATCCCCAACGCCAGTCGTCGTTGATGTCGAATTGGCCGTCGGCGAACACGTGTCCGCGCATGGCATCGTATTCGATCAGTGGCGCCAGAGGGTCGCCGTATTCCCGATCCGACCGGGTGATGCTTCCGGCGATGTTGAACTGTCCGTCATC
>JAHELM010000469.1 GCA_024644185.1 Rhodospirillales bacterium
GGTCGGCGCGGTGGGCGAGGCTCTGGCGGCCTTGCCGTATGTCACGCTGTGCTATCGCCGGCCACGGTGTCTGCCGGACTGGCCGTACAACCTGTTCTGCATGATCCACGGGCGCGACCGGAGCACGGTCCAGTCTCTGGTGGAAGACGCGGCGCGCGAAGCGGGGACGGAGGCGTATCCACGCGCCCTGTTGTTCAGCACGCGCCAGTTCAAGCAGCGCGGGGCGCGCTACGCCCGGCCGGGCCCGGCCGGGGAGACCTGAGACATGGATGCGCGCGATCGCGAGCTGATCAATGCGCTGCACGGAGGCTTTCCGGTAGAGGAAAGGCCCTATGCGGCGGTCGCCGGGAGTCTCGGCATGACCGAGGACGAGGTGATCGCCCGGCTGGCGCGCCTGCTCGATGCACGCATGCTGACCCGCTTCGGGCCGCTCTACGATGCGGTGCGGCTGGGCGGTGCCTTTACGCTGGCCGCCATGGCGGTTCCCCATGAGCGCTTCGACGAGGTCACCGAAATCGTCAATTCCTTCCCGGAGGTAGCCCATAACTATGCGCGCAACCACGACCTGAACATGTGGTTCGTGGTGGCGACAGAACGGCCGGAAGGGATCGGCGAGGTTCTGAGCCAGATCAAGGACCGGACCGGGCTGGACGTGCTGAATCTGCCGAAGGAAGAAGAGTATTTCCTGGAGTTGAGACTGCCGGCATGAGCCAGACCCTGAAAACCACGGAAACCGCCGTGCTGGATCCGGTTGATCGGCGCATCGTCGCGGCGACCCAGGCTGGATTGCCGCTCGATCCCCGGCCGTGGCACCGTGTCGCCGAACAGGTCGGCGTGGCGCCGGACGAGGTGATGCGGCGTGTCCGGCGGATGCTGGAAACCGGGGCGATCCGCCGCATCGGCGCGGTACCCAACCATTACGCGCTGGGCTGGAAGGCCAATGGCATGTCGGTCTGGGATGTGCCCGACGAGCGCGTCGGCGAGGCCGGGCGGATGATCGGCGCGCTGGATTTCGTCAGTCATTGCTACCGCCGCCCCCGGCGTCCGCCGGACTGGCCTTACAATCTGTTTGCCATGGTGCATGGACAGGCGCGCTGGGAAGTCGAGGAGGCCGTATCCCATATGGCGTCCCTGCTCGGCCCGCTGGACCGCGGTCATACGGTTCTGTTCAGCACGAAAATCCTCAAGAAGACCGGCCTCAGAATCGCCGGGTAGGAGAGTACAATGTTCCGCCTGAGCCAGTTCATGCAGGAAATCGTCGCGCCGACGCCGGTGCGCCGCGCCAAGCCGCCGGGCCCGGTGGTGATCTGGAACCTCATCCGGCGCTGCAACCTGAACTGCAAGCATTGTTATTCGCTTTCCGCCGACAGCGATTTTCCGGGCGAGCTGAGATTTCGCGGCGCGCCAAGGCGATGGGCTTTTATGTGGGCCTGTCCAGCAACGGCACGCTGATCGACGAGGCCATGAGCCACCGGATCGCCGAGATCGGATACGACTATGTCGGGGTCAGCCTGGATGGCATCGGCCCGGTGCACGACGAATTCCGGCGACAGAAGGGGGCCTACGACGCGGCCCTGAACGGTATCCGTCTGTGCCGCGACCGGGGCATCAAGGTGGGTGTCCGCTTCACCATGACGGAGCGCAACGTCGAATCCCTCGATGGCCTCCTCGATCTGGTCGACCGCGAGGGGATCGACAAGTTCTACCTGTCGCATCTGGTCTATGCCGGACGCGGCAACCGTTTTCGCGGCGACGACGCCTTCCACGTCACGACGCGGGAGGCGATGGACCGGGTATTCGCTCGCTGCTGGGGCTATGTCCAGCGCGGCGAGAAGAAGGAATTCGTCACCGGGAACAACGATGCCGACGGCGTTTATTTTCTGATGTGGGTTCAGAAGAATTACCCGGAACACGTTGAACATATTAAGGAAAAACTAGAGGCCTGGGGCGGTAATGCATCAGGCGTCAACGTCGCCAATATCGATAATCTGGGCACCGTCCATCCCGACACGATGTGGTGGCATTATGACCTCGGCAATGTGAAGACGCGGCCCTTCTCGGAGATCTGGCCCGACACGTCAGACCCGATCATGGCCGGGCTGAAGGCCAGTCCGCGCCGGATCAAGGGGCGTTGCGGTCAGTGCCGGCACTTCGCCATCTGCGGCGGCAATACGCGGGTTCGGGCGCAGCAGTTGACTGGCGATGCCTGGGAAGAGGATCCCGCCTGTTATCTCGACGATACCGAGATCGGTGTTGCCGCCGACCGCCGCGTTGTCAACGCGCCCTATACCGGCCGGCATCACGATGCCGCGGAGTAGCCTGTTCGCCGCCGGGCTGGCACTGCTGGCCGGTCAACCCGCCCTGGCCGCCGGCGATGATGTCGCATCGGTCTATCAGGCCAACTGCGCCGAGTGTCACGGCGCCGACCGGCTCGGCCGAATGGGGCCGGCGCTGCTGCCGGAAAACCTCGGCCGGCTGAAAAAGAGCGAGGCGCGGCAGGTGATTGCCGAGGGTCGCCCGATAACCCAGATGCCCGCCTTCGGCGAGACCTTGACCGGCGAACAGATCGACGCACTGGTCGAGATGGTGTTCACGCCGTTGCCGGAAATCCCGGCCTGGGGCAGGCCGGAGATGGAGGCAAGTCGCATTATCCATGTCGCGGCGGCAGATCTGCCGGCCAAGCCGGTTTTCGACTCCGACCCGCTGAATCTCTTTGTCGTCGTCGAGGGCGGCGACCACCATGTGACAATTTTGGATGGCGACAAGTTCGAACCCCTGGCCCGGTTTCCGTCGCGCTTCGCGCTGCATGGCG
>JAHELM010000470.1 GCA_024644185.1 Rhodospirillales bacterium
TTCTACCACCATGCCGGCTGGGCGCAGCTGATGGACAGCGAACTGGCCGGCTACCGGCCGGTCGGCGTCGCCGGGCAGATCGTCCCGTGGAATTTCCCGCTGCTGATGCTGGCCTGGAAGCTGGCTCCGGCGCTGGCCATGGGCAATACGGTGGTGCTCAAGCCGGCGGAATTCACCAGCCTGACCGCGCTGGCCTTCGCCGGGCTGTGCCGCGAGGCGGGCCTGCCCAGGGGCGTGGTCAACATCGTCACCGGCGACGGCCGCGCCGGCGAGACGATCGCCCGGCATGGCGGCATCGACAAGATCGCCTTCACCGGCTCGACCGAGGTCGGCCGGCTGGTGCGCCAGGCGACGGCCGGCACCGGCAAGACGCTGACCCTGGAACTGGGCGGCAAGTCGCCCTTCATCGTGTTCGACGATGCCGACCCCGACAGCGCCATCGAGGGGCTGGTCGACGCCATCTGGCTCAATCAGGGCGAGGTCTGCTGCGCCGGTTCGCGCCTGCTGGTGCAGGAAGGCATCGCCGAGGCGTTCCTGGCCCGGCTGCGCGCCCGCATGGAAACCCTGCGGGTCGGCGATTCGCTCGACAAGACCATGGACATCGGCGCCGTGGTGGCGCCGGTGCAGCAGCAGCGCATCCAGGCGCTGATCGAGCGCGGCGTCGCCGAGGGCGCGACGCTGTGGCAGCCCAGAATCGCGTGCCCGCCACAGGGCTGCTTCGTGCCGCCGACCCTGCTGACCGGCGTCGAGCCGGCCGCGACGGTGGCGCAGGAGGAAATCTTCGGTCCGGTTCTGGTGTCGATGACCTTCCGCACCCCGGCCGAGGCGGTGGCGCTGGCCAACAACACGCGCTTTGGCCTGGCCGCCAGCGTCTGGTCCGAAAACATCAACCTGGCGCTGGACGTGGCGGCGAAGCTGCGCTGCGGCGTGGTCTGGGTGAACGCCACCAACCAGTTCGACGCGGCATCCGGCTTCGGCGGCTGCCGCGAATCCGGCTTCGGCCGCGAGGGCGGGCGCGAGGGGCTGTTCGAATACCTGAAGCCGGCTTATGCGAAGTCGTTCCGCCCGTGGGCGGCCGCGGCGGAACCCCGGGCGGCCGATACCGCGCCGGCCGGCGGCGATGCGATCGACCGCACCGCGAAGCTTTATATCGGCGGCAAGCAGACGCGGCCCGACGGCGGCACCAGCCTGCGCGTGCTGGACGCCAGGGGGCGGCTTCTCGGCCATGTCGGCGAGGGCAACCGGAAGGACATCCGCAACGCGGTCGAGGCGGCGCGCGGCGCCGAATCCTGGGGCCGGGCCAGCGGCCATCTGCGGGCTCAGATCCTGTATTACCTGGCCGAGAACCTGGCCGCGCGCGCGGACGAATTCGCCCGCCGGATCGCCGCCATGACCGGCGCGTCCGCCAAACCCGCCGCGGTTGAGGTCGAGGCCTCGGTCCGGCGGCTGTTCTCTTACGCCGCCTGGGCCGACAAATACGACGGGGCGGTGCATGGCGTGCCGTTGCGCGGCGTTGCGATGGCGATGCAGGAGCCGGTCGGCACGATCGGGATCACCTGCCCCGACCGCCTGCCGCTGTTGGGCTTCGTGTCGCTGGTGGCGCCGGCCATTGCCATGGGCAATCGCGTGGTCGCCATTCCGTCCCCGGCGCATCCGCTGTCGGCCACCGATCTCTATCAGGTGCTCGACACCTCGGACGTGCCGGGCGGCGTGGTCAATATCGTCACCGGCCCGCGCGACGGGTTGTCGCGCGTTCTGGCCCAGCACGACGAAATCGACTCGGTCTGGTATTGCGGAACCCGCGAGGGCTGCGCGCAGATCGAGCGCGATGCGGCGGGCAATCTGAAGCGGGTATGGGTCAATCACGGTCTCGACCGCGACTGGTTCGACGCGGAACAGGGCGAGGGGCATGAGTTCCTGCGCCATGCGACGCATGTGAAGAACGTCTGGATTCCCTATGGCGAATAGGGGACGGACGCGATGACAACAGGGAAAAAACAGGAGGCGTCATGATTCGCAAGCTTACGACACTCGTGGCCGGGGCGGTTCTGCTCTCGGCGACGGCGGCAGCCGCCCAGGACATCAGCCCGGCGGTGGTCTTCGACATGGGCGGCAAGTTCGACAAGTCGTTCAACCAGGGCGTCAACGATGGCGTCGTGAAGTTCAAGACGGAAACCGGCATCGACTATCGCGAGTTCGAGGTCACCAACGAGACCCAGCGCGAACAGGCGATCCGCAAGATGGCGCAGCGCGGTTCCGACCCGATCCTCGGCGTCGGCTTCGCCCAGTCGCCGGCGATCGAGGCCGTGGCCAAGGAATTCCCCAAGCTGCGCTTCGCCATCATCGACGGCTATGTCGAGGCGCCGAACGTGCAGTCGATCCTGTTCAGCGAGCATGAGGGCTCGTTCCTGGTCGGCATGCTGGCGGCGATGGCGTCGAAGACCGGCAAGGTCGGGTTCGTCGGCGGCATGGACATTCCGCTGATCCGCCGCTTTGCCTGCGGTTACGAGCAGGGCGCGAAATACGTGAATGCGAAGGTCGAGGTGATCCAGAACATGACCGGCACCACGCCGTCGGCGTGGAACGATCCGGGCCGCGGGGCCGAGCTGGCGCGCGGCCAGTTCGATCGCGGCGTCGATGTGGTCTATGCGGCGGCCGGCGGCACCGGCGTTGGCGTGTACCAGGCGGCGAAGGACGCGGGCAAGCTGGCGATCGGCGTCGATTCCAACCAGAACTACCTGCATCCGGGCACCATGCTGACCTCGATGCTGAAGCGCGTCGACGTGGCCGCCTACAACACCTTCATG
>JAHELM010000471.1 GCA_024644185.1 Rhodospirillales bacterium
ATCAAGGCGATCCTCGTCTCGGACGCACAGCCGGTCGAGTTCGGCGCCCCCCTGGTCATCATCGAATAGGCCAGCACCCGTGTTCGAAAAGGTCCTGATCGCCAATCGCGGCGAGATCGCGCTTCGCATCCACCGCGCCTGCCGCGAGATGGGTATTCGCACCGTTGCCGTCCATTCGACGGCCGACGAAAACGCCATGCATGTCCGGCTGGCGGATGAATCGGTCTGTATCGGCCCGCCGGCCTCGGCGAAAAGCTATCTGAACATTTCGGCGATTCTGTCCGCCGCGACCATCACCGGTGTGGACGCTATCCATCCGGGTGTCGGCTTCCTTTCGGAAAATGCCAAGTTCGCCGAGATGGTCGAGGAACACGGATTCACCTTCATCGGCCCTTCGCCCGAACATATTCGCATGATGGGCGACAAGATCACCGCCAAACAGAAGGCAGTCGAGTTGGGAATACCGGTGGTTCCCGGGTCGGATGGGGCGGTCGACGACGATGTCGAGGCGATGAAGATCGCCGGCAAGATCGGCTATCCGGTACTGATCAAGGCCACCGCCGGCGGCGGCGGCAAGGGCATGCAGGTGGCCCGCAACGCCGACGAGATGGCGCAGAAACTGTCGCTGTGCCGCAGTGAGGCTAAGGCCGCCTTCGGAAACGATGCGGTCTATATCGAGAAGTATCTGGGCCAGCCGCGCCATATCGAGGTTCAGGTTCTGGGCGACGGTCAGGGTAATGTGGTGCATTTCGGGGAACGCGACTGCTCGCTGCAGCGCCGCCACCAGAAGGTTCTGGAGGAATGCCCGTCACCGGCGTTGAACGCCGAGGTGCGACAGAAGATCGGCACCATCGTCACCGACGCCCTGAAGAAGATCAATTACCGCAGTGCCGGCACCATCGAGTTCCTGTACGAAAACGGCGAGTTCTATTTCATCGAGATGAACACACGGCTGCAGGTCGAACACCCGATCAGCGAGATGGTGTGTGGCGTCGACCTGGTGCGCGAACAGCTTCGCGTGGCGACCGGCGCCCCGCTTGGCTATGGGCAGAGTTCCATCAAGTTCAACGGTCACGCCATCGAATGCCGGATCAATGCCGAGCACCCGCGCACCTTCCTGCCCTCGCCCGGCCGCGTGACCGAATACCATGCACCCGGCGGTCTGGGCGTGCGTGTCGATTCGGCGCTTTATGCCGGATATTCGGTGCCACCCTATTACGACAGCCTGATCGCCAAACTGGTTGTGCACGGCACGTCGCGCAACGAATGCCTGATGCGGCTGCGCCGGGCGCTGGAGGAATTCGTCGTCGGCGGCGTGCAAACCACCATCCCGCTTCATCAGCAGCTTATCGCCGAACCCGATTTCCTGAACGGCGACTACGACATACACTGGCTGGAAAAGTGGATGGCGAAAGGCTGATCTCTGGCCTGCCGTCAAAACGTCGCCGCAGTCGGTACTCGCGGAGCTTGGGGCAACCCGGCCACCGAAGGTGACAGACCATGGAAATGCCGGAACTGACCCCGGACATGCTGCTTCGGGCATACGCGATCGGCGTCTTCCCGATGGCGGAGGACCGGGACGACCCGGATATCTTCTGGGTGGACCCGCGAATGCGCGGGATCATACCGCTTGACGCTTTCCATGTCCCCCGCCGGATGCGCCGAACCATCCGCAACGGTCGCTTCGAGATAACCGTCGATTCCGATTTCGAAGGCGTCATCGAGGGTTGCGCGGAATCGACAGAGGGCCGGCCACGAACCTGGATCAACGACCGGATCATGACCCTCTATGGGTCTCTGTTCCATCTGGGTTTTGCGCACACCGTTGAATGCCGCCGCGACGGAATCCTGGTTGGCGGCCTTTACGGCGTGGCCATGGGCGCTGTATTTTTCGGCGAGAGCATGTTCAGTCGCGAGACCGATGCCAGCAAGGTGGCGCTGATACACTTGGTTGCCCGTCTCCGGGGCGCCGGCTTCACCCTGCTCGACAGCCAGTTCATTACCCGCCATCTCAGCAATTTCGGCGCTATTGAAATTCCCCGCAGCGAGTATCGGCAGAAACTGGCCGCCGCCCTTAAGCAAACCGCCAATTTTTCCCGCTCTCCCACCCCCGCGGAAATCGAGGCTGTCCTGACCGGCGGCCAGTGATCGGCAAGCCCCGGGGTAAGCTTCCGGCCAATATTTCTATTTTTCTAGAATTATCGTTGTCTTTGCCGATATTCCCGTTCAGAATGACCAACATGGATACCGATGAACTCGCCCATTGCCTGGAAAAACTCGGCCATCCGACCCGGTTGCGCATCTATCGCCTGCTGGTGCGCGCCGGCCACGCCGGCCTGCCTGTCGGCGCGATCCAGTTGCATATGGGCATGCCAGGCTCGACCCTGTCGCACCATCTGTCCAATCTGGTGGCCGCCGGGTTGATACGGCAGCTGCGTGATGGCCGCGTTCTAAATTGCATCGCCGATTACGCCCGCATGGATTCGGTCATTGCCGCGATGACCGACAATTGCTGCGTCGGCGTTGACGGCCCGGTACCCGAGGACTCCCCCCAGCCACAGAAACCTTGAACGAAATCGCAATGACGGACACAAATCCCGCTCCCACTTTGACCGCGCCCCCAACCCGGCCCCCGCAATCCATCGGGATCCGCTTCGGCCGGATTGACCGGGTGGCCGCCACGCTGGCCGCCGCCTTCGTGACGCTTTATGCCCTGGATTTTGCGCAGGCAACGGTGAGCCTGCGATTCACCGCGGAATCGCTGCTCTCGATTGCGCCCTTTATCGCCATCTCCGTTGT
>JAHELM010000472.1 GCA_024644185.1 Rhodospirillales bacterium
GCCGCGCCATGCCGGTGCTGATCCTGACCGCGCGCGACCGGTGGAGCGACAAGGTGGCCGGCTTCGACGCCGGAGCCGACGATTATCTCGCCAAGCCGTTTCGCGTCGAGGAGTTGCTGGCGCGGCTGCGGGCGATCATCCGGCGGGCCGGCGGGCATGCCTCGGCGGTCATCGAATGCGGACCGCTGGAGATCGACACGCGCAGCGGCCGGGTCGCCGTCGGCGGCACGGCCATCAAGCTGACCGGGCAGGAGTACCGGCTGCTCGTCTATCTGGCCCACAATCTGGGCAAGGTCGTCTCGCGCACGGAACTGACCGAACATCTCTACGATCAGGATTTCGACCGCGATTCCAATACCATCGAGGTTTTCGTCGGTCGCCTGCGAAAGAAGATGGGTGTCGATTTGATCGAGACCGTTCGCGGGCTGGGCTATCGCATGGCGCCGCCGGACGATGCGGCCTGACCCCGGATCCCTGGCCTTCCGTCTGGTTGCCGCGGCGGTGCTGTGGATCACCGCGGCGCTCGCGGGGGGCGGCATCCTTATTTCGACGCTGTTCCGCGATTCGGTGGAGCGGGGTTTCGACGAGCGGCTGAGCGTGCAGCTGGAAGCCCTGATCGGCGTCGGCGAGATCGGCGCCGAGGGCCAGTTGCGATTGTCGCGCACGCCGCTGGACCCGCGCTTCGACCTGCCCTATTCCGGCTGGTACTGGCAGATATCCGACGCAGCCGGGGCGCCGCTCCTGCGTTCCCGTTCGCTGTGGGATCAGGTTCTGGCGCTGCCGGCGGCACCCGCGCCGGGCATGTGGACGACTGAAATCGCCGGCCCCAGCCAAACGACCCTGCGCGTCCGCCTGATGGATATAACGCTGCCCGAGATGCCGGCGCAGGCCCCGGCGCTGCGCTTCGCAATCGGTGCCGACCGTGCGGAGCTGCGGCGGGAAATCCGCCCCTTCACCCTGGCACTGGCCTGGTCGCTGGGGGCGCTCGGCCTGGGTCTGGCGGGGGCGGTGGCGATACAGGTCTGGATCGGGCTGCGGCCGCTCCGCCGCATGCGCGGCGCCCTGGCCGACATCCGGACCGGACGGACCGACCGCATGGCCGGCGACTGGCCGACCGAGGTGCGGCCGCTGGTACGCGAACTCGATGCGCTAATGGAACACAATGCCGCGGTCGTCGAACGGGCCCGCACCCATGTCGGCAATCTGGCGCATGCACTGAAAACACCGCTCGCGGTTCTGGGCAACGAGATGGGACGCCGCGGCGGACCGCGCGCCGAGGCCATGGAGCGCCAGGTTTCCACCATGCGGCGCTGGATCGATCATTATCTGGCGCGCGCCCGCGCGGCGGCGACCGCGGCCGTTCTGGGCGCGCGCACGCCCGTAGCGCCGGTGGTCGAGGATTTGCGGCGCACCCTGCTGCGCATCCATGCGGATCGCGACCTGACCATCGAGGCGACGATTCCGGCCGATGCGATATTCCGGGGCGAACGCCAGGATCTGGAAGAAATGCTGGGCAATCTGATGGACAATGCCTGCAAGTGGACAAAGTTTCGGGTGCGGGTGTCGGCGGAGCGGAGCCAGTCCGTGCTGACGCTGCGGATCGACGATGACGGGCATGGCCTGCCGGCCGACAGGCGGTCGGAGGCGATGCGCCGCGGGCGGCGACTGGACGAAACGGCGCCGGGCAGCGGGCTGGGCCTGGCCATCGTCGCCGATATCGCCGAACTCTACAGCGGCGCCCTGCATCTGGCTGAATCGCCACTGGGGGGATTGCGCACCGAATTGACCCTGCCGGCCGCCGAACCTTGAAACCGGACGGTAAATTCCCAGATATCGGAAGGCGGCGAGGCGTGGATGCGATCGCCGTTTCGATTGGGCGCCGGAATCGGGCCTGGACAAACAGCTGCCCGCTCGTGACGGGACCTGGAGGAGGTGGCTGAGACATGACGAGACTGTCTCTCTTCAACAGCCCGCTATTGCTGGGCTTCGATCATTTCGAGCGGGCGCTCGACCGGATCGCCAAGATGCCGGCGGAAGGGTATCCGCCCTACAACATAGAACAGACCGGCGAGGGCTGCCTGCGCATCACGCTGGCGGTTGCCGGGTTCTCGGAATCCGATCTCACGGTCAATACCGAGGGTAACCAGCTGGTCATTCGCGGCAAGCAAGCCGAGGACGCCGATGCGGGCCGCACTTATCTTCATCGCGGCATAGCAACGCGGCAGTTCCAGCGCAGCTTCGTGCTCGCCGACGGAATCGAAGTGAAGGGCGCGGTGCTGGACAACGGCCTGCTGAGCGTCGACCTGCTGCGCCCGCGGGCCGAGGAGCGCGTCCGGTCGGTCGCGATCCGTCGCGCCGACAAACCGTCGGCACGCCCGATCGGCACGGGGAAACAGTGAGTCGCGAACGAAAGGACAGGCCGGTATCGCCGGCCCGGGTAGAGGAGGGGCAAATGCTCGATATCTTGAAAGTGAAGACGATGTCGCGGACCGATCTGGCCGCCCTGGGCATGGACCAGGTGGCCTATGTGCGCCGCATCCAGATCCAAGGCGAGGAAATGTTCGCCATCATGGCCGCCGACGGCCGGCAGTTGGGCTTGGCGCCGGATTATGACAGCGCCGCCTCGGCCGTGGATCAGCACGAGCTGGGCCTGGTGTCCGTGCACTGACACAATTGCCGGCGCGCGCCCCTTCGGGGGCGCGCGGCCGCATCAGGCTGCGTTGTTGGTGGCGGATTCGGTCAGCAGCGCGTAAAGGGCCTCGGAGTCATCGGAACCGCGCAGTTTCTCGCAG